>JBBRJL010000347.1:0-3954 GCA_038219375.1 Chitinophagales bacterium
AATTATTTTTATTTGATTAATATTCAATATATTAACATATTAACAAATAGATATTTCTTTTTATCCACATCATAACTTTTAAAGTATTTTGGCTTTATTTTTTGTGCAAAAGATAGGGTTAATAACATTATTGTCTATAAAACTACTGTTTACAAGAGGCATTAGTTTATCAATTCACAGTATTATGTTACTTTTACCTAATAATTGGATATTTGGGTGTGGATAAGTTTTTTGTAAAGTACTCTTAACATATATTTTATGCATCATCTTTTTATAACATGTTTATAAGTTTTTATGAAGGTAGTAATTCAGCGGGTTTCTCGGGCAAGTGTCACAATAGAAGGAGTTATAAAGTGTAAAATAACAAAAGGACTTTTAATTTTACTAGGAGTAGAGGAAGATGATGATACAGCAGATATTAATTGGGTAGTGCCTAAAATTATTTCTTTACGTATATTTAATGATGAGTCAGAAAAAATGAACTTGTCCATTAAAGATATTAATGGAGATGTAATTGTAGTGAGTCAATTTACTTTGCATGCAAGCACCAAAAAAGGTAATAGACCATCTTATACAAGTGCAGCAAAGCCGGAAAAAGCGAATTTACTCTATGAAAAGTTTATTAAATCAATGACTGATTTGTATCAGAGGGAAGTATTTTCTGGATCATTCGGCGCAGACATGAAGGTAGAGTTAATAAACGATGGACCCGTGACGATTATAATAGACACAAAAAATAGGGTATAATGGATATAGCAAATTATCAGAAAGAGGTGGATAAGTGGATAAATACGATAGGCGTAAGGTATTTTTCGGAGCTAACAAATATGGCAATACTTACTGAGGAAGTAGGGGAGGTAGCTAGATTAATATCCCGTATGTATGGTGAGCAGTCATTTAAAACATCTTTGACAGAAGATGAACAAAAAGAAAAATTGGCTGATGAACTCGCTGACGTGTTATGGGTCGTCACTTGCTTGGCAAATCAAACTGGTATTGATCTGTCAAAAGCTATAGAAAAGAATATAGACAAAAAAACGAAACGAGACTCAGATAGACATAAAAATAATGAGAAACTATATTAAATATTTATTTTAAACCTGGGCTTCTTTCTATAAATTCATCATATAATAACGTGTGTCTACTTTCCATAGGAATTTTCCAGCCCTTGATAAATAAATGTTCTATCTGTGTTTTTGTTTCAAAAGGATCACCATCCGAAACAAAAAGATTCGCTATTTTACCTTTATCTAGGCTTCCGATGAAATCACTTACGCCAAAGATTTCGGCAGCATTTATAGTAATAGACTTAAGTGCCTCTTCCTTACCCATACCGTAAGCAGCTGCAAATCCTGCATTAAAAGGTAGATTACGCACATTTTCGGCATTATCTGTTCTTAGAGCGACTTTCACACCGGCTTTCATCATCTTTGTTGGATTAGTATATGAGGCATCATATCTATCATTATCTCTGCCTGGTACACTAAGTATCGGACCAGTGATGACTGGAATACCAGCTTTAGCAAGCTTATCAGCAACTCTCCACCCTTCTGAAACACCAGTAAAAACAGCTTTGTATTTGCGCAAACTAATCCATTCAATAGCTGCCTCAATATCTTTCTTTGCATTAACCTCAATAAAGATAGGTTCTTTGCCATTTACAATGGGTAGTAGAGCTTGCATTTGCGGATTATATGTAGATAAGGAAGCATTTTCTGATTTTGCTGCCGAATCCATTTTCATGTACATATTAGCTGAATCCCAGATAGAATTAATATTTTTTATGGCTTTTTCTACGTCTTTTTTTAAGTCTTCATCGGATCTTTTGTCCCATCTCCCGCGTTTGCCCGTAGATGGAAATTTCATGACGACCCTTTCAGAATTGGCTGACATTTGATCAGGATTGTATCCGAATAGATGTATCAATGCGCCAGTGCCAGGAAAAGTGCTGCCTTCAGGTTTAGTAAATACAGTCGTTACACCATTAACTCTTGTCACAGGAATGGCAACAGCACTAGGATTTACGGCAGTGAGTGCTTTCATGTGAGGTATAAAATCACCTAACTCATTAAAATCGTTAGTGATTGAAACTGCATCAATTTCTACCAAACCCAATCTACAACCGCTATCTATAAATCCGGGATATATATTTTTGCCTGTACAGTCTATAACCTTTGCTTCAGGAGAGGATAATGATTTACCTACTTCTGCAATAATTCCATCTTTAATTAATAAGTCACCTACAAAAGTACCTCTAGTTACTGTGTGTAGTGTACCATTTAGTAATAAGAAACTGCCCGATTCTGCTTTTTTTACTTGTTGTGCGTTAATATTGGAAAATATGAATGTAGAACAAAGAAATAAGTATATTTTGAAAGTATGCATTCTATATTATTTATAAAGCAGTGAAATTAATGAGTATGTTTTTTTGAATATTTATACCTAATATATCTGGCATAACTCTCTTCCATGAGCAACTCTTCCAATCCATTCATACATCCTTGAGATTCGTGATGTCTTTGGGCTTCGTAGAAAGTTGTATAAGTGTCATTAGGATTAATGTCAACCCGCATATCGTCATTATCTTTATTAATATCAAATCTGACTCGGCCATCTATTATTGTCATTTGTGGAATGGTATAAATAGATAATGGATGTTGACTAAAGATGGCAATATCTCCATCTTTCCCAATTTCGAGTGATCCGACTCGTGATTCAATACCGAGTTGTTTAGCAGGGTTGATAGTAATAAGCGATAGAGCTTCATCGTCAGCGAGATCTCCATATCGTTGTGTTTTGGCTGCTTCGTGATAAAGATGTCTTATTAGTTCTTCGGAATCGGAATTTATGGATGTAATGACTCCATTTCTAGTCAAAATTGCGGCATTATAAGCAGTAGAATAGTAAACTTCAAATTTGTAAGCCCACCAATCTGAAAATACAGATGCACTTGCACCAAAAGCGGCAAGCTCTGGCGCTACTTTAAAACCTTCATTCACGTGTTGAAAACAAATTTTACTAATTCCATAATCTTTCAGGACACGCATCAACATCAATATTTCGTCTGCTCGATATGAATGACAATGTATGATGATATTTCCACGAAGAATATCTGCTATGGTTTCACTTCTCAGGTTGTAAACAGGTGAGGATTTTGTAATACCTTTTTTGTAATCGTCCCATTCTTTCATGTAAACTAGGGCCTGACTGAAGGCATTTCTAAAAACCTGCTCTACACCCATTCTAGTATTCGGTGTAATTTTATTACCTTCACCGTGTACTCTAATTGGGTTTTCACCTAAGGCAAATTTAATAGTACGAGGCGCTCCTTGCATACGAAGATCATCTGGATTGGTAGTGCCATAACGATGTTTGATGGTCTCACACTGACCACCTATGGCATTTGCAGAACCGTGCATGGCGTGAGATATCGTGACGCCGCCAGCAAGAGCCCTATAGATAGATACATCAAGTGGGTCAAGGGCATCTCCGACGTTAACTTCTGCCGTTACAGGACTAGTTGCTTCGTTCACAACATCTAAGGCAATATGCGAATGAGCATCGATGATACCAGGCATTACAAATTGGTTTTTTGCATCAATGACTAAAGCGCCAGAAGGAGCGGCAAGATTTTTGTCTATTTTTGATATTTTCCCGTTGATGATTAGGATATCAGTATTTTCTTTAGTGCCATTGGTTATAGTAATCAGCGTACCATTTTTAATTAAGATATCTTGACAAAATATGACCTTTGGAAAAATAAGTATTATAAATATTATATAACGTAACATTGAGATAGGGTTTTTATTATTAGAAATTTAGTTTTGGTTCGCCATCATAACTACCTTTGATGGGAAAATTGCCCAATGAAGCTACATTAATACTACCGGTATAATTTGTATCTTCAAAATCAAGAGAAAAATCCACTTTGACAGGAGCGCCCATATCTGTCAT
>JBBRJL010000348.1:0-3945 GCA_038219375.1 Chitinophagales bacterium
TATTGGAAATTACTTCTTCAGATGCAATAATCCCATCTACGATGATTATGTTATTACTTTTAGAAGTATTGAAAGGTGTATTTTCTTTTTTATCGCTGTTGCTACAAGATAAAAACAGTGTAATTGATATCACCACAAAAAGAAAATTATATATTTTCATTGAATAATTTTTGGGCTAAGACTGAAATATAATAAACACAAAAAAGAAAAGCCATAAACATTAATTTGCTGACGCCAAAAAAGTTTCAAATTTTTAAAGATAAAACCATAAGATTATGTTAAAAATGAAAATATAGATTTATATTGCGTTGTAAATTGAAACCCAAGGCAAAATAATCAAATAATATGCAGAGTGAAAATATCAAACCCGTAAGTCCAAATGAAAATGAAATCATTGAAAATAAAGAACTCAATATATGGGAGGCGCTTTTCCCTGTTTTTATCTTAGTTGGTTTGCTTGCATACAATATCTATATTTTTGGTGATAGTGCTTTAGGTGGGAGTAATCAATTTATTCTTCTAATTGGTGCAGCTATTGCAGCCATTGTTGGTTTTAAAAATAAGGTCAAGTTTGCACAAATGATGGAAGAGGTGAGCATCAACGTCAAGTCTACGTCAGGAGCCATCTTGATTTTGCTTATGGTCGGAGCTTTATCGGGCACTTGGTTGCTCAGTGGTATTATTCCCACAATGATTTATTATGGATTACAAATATTATCTCCATCTATTTTTCTTGCTGCATCATTGATTATTTGCTCGATTATTTCTATTGCTACTGGAAGCTCTTGGTCTACTTCGGCAACAGTCGGCATAGCGCTTATCGGAATAGGCAATACAATGGGTATAAATCCCGGCATGACGGCTGGCGCAGTCATTTCAGGGGCTTATTTTGGAGACAAGTTATCTCCTCTTTCAGATACGACTAATCTTGCTGCAGCGATGGCTGGTGCCGATCTGTTTGACCATATCAAATATATGCTCTTCACTACAGTGCCTTCAATAATTTTCTCTCTGATAATATTTATCATCATTGGATTAAACTTATCTGCATCTGGGACACCAGATATTTCCGACAAACTTGCCGCCATTAATGCATCGTTTAATATTAGTCCATGGCTTTTTTTAGTTCCTGCTTTTGTAATAATTTTAATAGTGAAAAAAACACAACCCTTGATTGCCCTTTTGGCAGGTGCTCTTATGGGTGGTGTCGCCGCTATTATAGCCCAACCAGATATTGTAGTTAAAATTGCTGGCGGAACAGTCCTCGACTTTAATACGGCTTACAAGGGTGTAATGACGGGATTGACCACAAAAACATCCATTGAAACATCCAATCCTGAATTGAATGACTTATTCACAGGAAAAGGAATGGAAGGCATGCTTGGTACCATTTGGTTGATTATTTGTGCCATGGTATTCGGAGGTGTCATGGATGCAATCGGAGCTTTATCAAGAATAAGTCAAGCACTTCTCAATATGTTTGACTCCATTTTCGGTCTTTTTGCAAGTACTGTATTTTCATGTTTAGCTATAAATGTTACCGCTTCAGACCAATACCTAGCTTTAGTAATCCCTGGTAAAATGTATAATAAAGCTTTTGCTGACAAAGGACTGCATCCGGTAAATTTGAGCCGTACGCTCGAAGATTCTGGTACTGTAACATCCGTATTAATACCTTGGAATACTTGCGGTGCTTACAATGCTGGTGTATTAGGCGTCCCTACAGTTGACTATTTTATATATGCTATTTTCAATTGGGTGAGTCCATTTATGACATTAATAGTTGCAGCTTTAAGGTACAAGATAAAAAAACTTAATCCTGTTAGATAGAAAGTCCTTTGTCTTTATTATATGATTTTTGTGGTCTACTTAAATATGTTAACAAATCTTCTATTTTATGACAATTTGTCGTCTCTTGTAGACGTTTTCATGACAAATAATGCAGATTTTTACATGTTTTCATATGTGGTATATATATTGCCCTACCTTTGTGCTTGTGCTTATCAATAATATGTACTTGTCATTTTGGCAAACCAAAGCGAGAACAAAAAATATTAAAATAGATGTTTGACAGAAATATATTTATGATGGACGATATGAAAGAAGAAGGAGATATGATCCCTGTGTTCTCATTGGGAGACGATGAGTTGAAATTTGAAGATTCGTATAAAGATGTTATGCCTATTTTGGCGCTAAAAAATACGGTGCTTTTTCCTGGTGTAGTGATACCCATCACAGTAGGTCGCGATAAATCTATCAAAGCACTTCAGAAAGCAGATAAAGGTGATAAATTCGTTGGAGTAATTACTCAAAAAGACATGGAAAGTGAAGATCCTACACCCGAAGGTCTCCACAGTGTAGGTACTGTAGCGCGTATTATGAAGATCTTAAAGATGCCTGACGGTAGCACGACAGCAATACTTCAAGGTAGAAAAAGGTTCATTCCTGGTGTTTTTGTCGAAAACGAAAAAATGCTAGAAGCCAATGTTAATATCATAGAAGACAGTGTGCCCCTAAAAAATATCGAGTTCAATGCCATCATGTCTACGGTCAGAGATTTTTCTAAGAAAATTGTAGAATTATCTCCTAATATTCCTTCTGAAGCCAATATGATGCTACAGAATATAAAAAATAATGGTTTCCTACTTAATTTTATTGCTTCCAACATGAATTTGGGTGTGGCAAAAAAACAGGAAATCCTAGAGACTAGTGACTATATGGCAAAAGCACACTTAGTCATGAATGTGATGAATGGTGAGTTGCAATTGCTACAAATAAAAGATCAGATAGAGTCAAAAGTAAGAGGCGATCTAGAAAAACAACAAAAAGAATATTTCCTTAACCAACAACTCAAAACTATTCAGGAAGAATTGGGTGGCAATCCTCAGGAAGAAGAACTCAACAGACTCCAAAAATTAGCCGATGCAAAAAAATGGCCACAATATGCCAAAACTGCATTTGATAAGGAAATCGTTAAAGCTAGACGAATCAATCCACAAATAGCGGAATACTCTGTGATATTAAATTACCTAGAACTATTGCTCGATCTTCCGTGGGACGAAGTCACCAAAGATAATTTTAATCTGAAAAAAGTACGTTCTGTATTAGATAAAGACCATTTCGGCCTAGACGATGTCAAAAATCGTATCGTCGAGCACCTCGCAGTACTAAAGCTGAAGGGAGATATGAAAGCACCAATCATTTGTTTGGTTGGTCCTCCGGGTGTAGGAAAAACAAGCCTTGGTAAATCTATTGCTACAGCCCTCAATAGAAAATTTATAAGAATGTCTTTGGGTGGTCTCCATGACGAAAGCGAAATTCGTGGACACCGTAAAACCTACATCGGTGCTATGCCTGGTAGAATATTACAATCCATCAAAAAAGCAAAAACTTCTAATCCCGTTTTTATATTAGATGAGATAGACAAATTGAGCAAAGATTTCCGAGGTGACCCATCTTCTGCGCTATTGGAAGTATTAGACCCAGAACAAAATTCAACATTCCACGATAATTATCTCGATATTGATTACGACCTCTCAAAAGTGATGTTTATTGCAACAGCGAATTCATTATCAACCATTCAACCTGCGCTTTTGGACAGAATGGAAATCATTGACATCAGCGGATATTCCATCGAAGAAAAGATAGAGATTTCTAAGAAACACCTTGTTCCAAAACAAATAACTGAACATGGGCTAAAAGAAAAAGATGTCATACTCTCACCGCAAATGCTCCAATTTATCACCCAAAAATATACAAGAGAATCTGGTGTAAGATCACTCGACAGATCCATAGCTGGTGTCATGCGTAGCATAGCTAAAAAAGTGGCGATGGACGAAAAATACCACCCTAAACTGACCCAAAAGGAAATTACTGATGCCCTCGGACCTATCAAGTTTGATAATGATGAATATACTAAAGTAGACCTTCCTGGCGTAGCTGTAG
>JBBRJL010000349.1:0-3941 GCA_038219375.1 Chitinophagales bacterium
GCGGTCTATTCTATCCATAGCGGCTAGGCCTTTCTGGATATTAAAATAGGCATTCGAAAATGATTTTGCTGGTTCGATTACTTGATAAAATGCGAATACAAAGGCAAAAAACGTCTCAGGCTCGAGTTCGTTTTTAAATACTAAACTCGAGCCATACCACATTAGGATGGTGACAACTGTCACGCCCAAAAACTCAGAGACGGGAGAAGCAAGGTCCCTCCTATTTATTACTTTGATCAGGGTATTTCTAAAAAAATTGTTTTCTTTATCGAATTTTGTAACGTTATATTTTTCAGCATTAAAACCCTTAATAATTCGCATACCACCTAGCGTTTCGTCTACTTGAGCAGTAAGATTAGCTATAGAATCCTGAACCCTAACAGACTCTTGTTTGAGTTGAGAAACGACCCTACCTATGATGGCGCCTGCAACGATGACAAGGACAAATACAAAAAGTGTCAATGATGGACTGATATAAAACATAAAAAATATACTGCCCAACATGATAATAGGCGCTTTAAATATGGCTTCGATTACATTCAAAATGGACCACTCTATTTCTTGAACATCTGAAGTCATGCCGGAAAGAAGCACACCCTTTCTTTCATTGGAATAGAATGAAAGTGGTAATTCTAGAAATTTCTGATACAACTGTTTGCGGAGATCGTAAATGATACCGTATCTGAGTGGCGCAATAAAATATAATGCCCCATATCTAAATATATTTTTACAAAGAAACACAAAGATAAGGGTAACACAGACCCACATTAGCGCAGTCTCTTTTCCTTGGGTATTAATCAGGGTAGAAACGTAATATTTGATCCAGTCATTAATTCCAGAACCTGTAGGTCTGACCGGTATTTCATCAATCCTATTAAACAACATTGAGAAAAAAGGTATCAATAGCGGAATGCTGATTACCGTAAAGATGGAGAGAAGAATATTAGATAGAATACTTAGGAAAAAGTTTCGTTTATACTCTTTGATCCGGGACAGCAATCGCCATAATCCCTTCATGTAATTAATATTTTATGTTGACATAATTATTCAATACATTCATTTATATCGAAAGTATTCATAAAACTAGTATTAAAATCACCTGACTTGAAAGCTTCGTTTTTCATTAATGCCTTATGGAAAGGTACCGTTGTTTTGATGCCTTCTATAATAAATTCATCAAGTGCTCTTTGCATTTTTTTGATACAATCTTCTCTTGTTTGCGCTCTACATATCAATTTGGCGATCATTGAGTCATAGTATGGTGGTACAGAGTAACCTGCATATACATGCGTATCTACACGTACACCATGACCTTTTGGACTATGAAATGATGTTATTTTGCCTGGACTAGGTCTGAAATTATTCATGACATCCTCCGCATTTATACGACACTCCATGGCATGCATGGTCGGGTAATAGTTTTTGCCTGATATTGCTATACCCGCTGCTACTTTTATTTGTTCTTTGATCAGATCGTGGTTTATCACTTCTTCTGTCACAGGGTGTTCTACTTGAATTCTGGTATTCATCTCCATGAAGTAAAAATTTCTGTGTTTGTCTACGAGAAACTCAATAGTCCCAACACCTTCATAATTGATGCATTTGCCTGCTTTTACGGCGGCATTGCCCATTTCTTCTCGGAGTTCCGGTGTCATAAAAGGTGAAGGACTTTCTTCTACCAACTTCTGATGTCTCCGTTGGATAGAGCAGTCTCTTTCTGAGAGGTGGATGACATTACCATGTTGGTCGCCGATGATTTGGAACTCAATATGGCGTGGTTCTTCTACATATTTTTCTATATAAATACCATCATTTGCAAATGATGCTTTGGCTTCTTTTCTTGCACTATCCCATGCGTTTTCGAACTCTTCGTCCTTATTTACGATACGCATACCTTTACCACCGCCGCCTGCTGTTGCCTTGAGTATTACAGGATAACCTATGGTGTTGGCTATTTTGATACCTTGTTTTACGTCCTTGAGTAGTCCATCTGAACCTGGCACCACAGGAACGCCTGCTTTGATCATGGTTTCTTTGGCAGTAACCTTATCTCCCATTTTATTGATCATCTCAGGTGTCGGTCCGATAAACTTCACACCTGACTGCCTACAAATTTCAGCAAAACCTGCATTTTCTGCAAGAAAGCCATAACCTGGATGAATAGCGTCAGAATTGGTGATTTCGACGGCAGCCATGATTCGAGGTATATTGAGGTAAGACTCAGACGAAGCTGGAGGTCCTATACAAACTGCCTCATCTGCAAATCTGACGTGAAGGCTTTCAGCATCAGCTTTAGAATAAATAGCCACTGTCTTGATGCCCATTTCCTTGCAGGTTCGGATGATTCTAAGTGCTATTTCGCCTCTATTGGCTATCAATATCTTATTAAACATGAAGAATTCGATTATACAAATTAAATAATAGCTATATAAACCGTGACTATATAGCAAATTTAAACTACATCAGTAAGTCTAGACTTCGACTAGAAATAATACCTGGTCATATTCGACAGGGGACGCATCTTCTACAAGTACTTTTACTATTGTACCTGTGACATCGCTCTCTATCTCATTAAACAATTTCATTGCTTCTATGATACAGACTACATCACCTTGCTTCACAGTGTCTCCTACTTTTGTAAATACAGGTTTATCTGGTCCTGCAGATCTGTAGAATGTACCAACGATTGGTGATTTTATTTCAAGGATATTTTTGCCCTTAGATGCTTCATGTGCAGGTGCCGGGGCAGTTTCGGGCGCCGAAGTACTTGTAGCAGGTGCTTGTGAACCTACTTGTGCGGGAGCAGAAACAGTGTAAGATTGCGGAGCAGTCACGATAGTTTGTTGTGATCCCCTATAATATTTTTTAGTCCTAATCTGAATTTCAAAATCTTTATCTTTGAGTTTGAAATCGGTGAGATTAGACTTATTCACCAACTTGATGAGTTCCTGTATTTCGTTGAAATTCATATGGCTTTGTTTTTAATTGGTTACGCTTTAACTCTTTCTAAATAAGAACCTGTTTTGGTATCTATTTTTATTTTATCTCCTTGATTGATAAAAATAGGCACCTTTACTTCAGCCCCAGTCTCTACTGTTGCTGGTTTTGTGACATTCGTAGCAGTATCACCTCTCACGCCAGGCTCAGTATATGTTACTTCCAATACGATACTCGCTGGCATATCTGCTGTCAAAGGTATATTTTTTTCTGCATGAAACAAAATTTCTATTTCACTTCCTTCCTTTAAGAAATCAGGTCTTTCGAGCATATTCTCATTAAGACATACTTGGTCATAGGTCTCATTATCCATAAAATTATATCCACTCTCGTCCTTGTATAGGTATTGGAATTTTCTTCTTTCTACCCTTACGTCGTCTATTTTATGACCAGATGGGAAGGTGTGTTCTACGACTTTTCCTGTGGTAAGACTTTTTAATTTAGTCCTAACGAATGCGTTACCTTTTCCTGGTTTTACGTGTAAAAATTCTACTACAGAAAAAATATCACCATTGTGTGTCATACACAAACCGTTTCTGATATCTGATGTACTTGCCATAAACAAAAATTATATTGTATTTTTAAAATTTCGCGCAAAGATAAGAAGAGTTTCTTAAACTCAATAATGCCAGACGATGTAAGTGCTACCCCAAGTAAAACCACCACCGAAAGCTGTGAGCATTAATTTGTCTCCTTTTTTGAGTTTTGACTCGTATTCCCAAAGACATAGTGGCAATGTTCCAGCCGTCGTGTTCCCGTATTTATGGATATTTATCATTACTTTTTCTTTTGGAAAATCAAGCATATCTCCTACAGAATTGATGATCCTCATATTAGCCTGATGAGGTACTAGCCAATTGATATCCTCAATTTTAAGCTCATTTCGCTCCAATACTTGTTTAACGGTAGTTACCATACCATTTACAGCAGCCTTGAAGACAGGT
>JBBRJL010000350.1:0-3937 GCA_038219375.1 Chitinophagales bacterium
ACAGAAACACCACCTGCATTTTTGGTTACATATACTTTTCCAGTATTTAGGGTGACAACTTCAGCATTATCTTTAGTTTCGATAGCTGATGCAGGAACTAAGCTACCTACTACGTGGTAAGTTAAGATAGACGCAATAAGGGTTTTGTCAGCAGCTTGGATAGCCGCAGCATTCGCAAATCCAGCCGCTCTAAATGCATCATCAGTTGGTGCAAAAACAGTTATAGTTGGACTTTTCAAAGCATCCGCAACTCCTGCATGAAGGACAGCAGCCTCCAATAATGTGAAATTTGGATTCTCAACTACCACATCAACGATAGTTTTGGTTGCAACTACTTCATCGTCATCTCCACATGATGTGAAAAATATGGTTGTAGCAAAAAGAAGAATTAATAAATTTAATGATTTCATAAGAACATGTTTTTTAATAATGATTGAATACCTTTAAGAGTGCTACAATCATATAAATGGTTGCTTTTGTTTAATTAAATTATTATATATGTTAAACAAAACAAAATATCTCAGTTATGTTTTATTTTGTATTTATTAGTTTATACCATCGTTATTAGATTACTTTAGATCTGGTTTTTAGAAAAAATGTTGGTTATCTTAGTGAATTGTAGAATTATAAAATAGTCAGAAAATATACGGTATTTGTATTGAGAATACGTTCAATCTAATTCAATTCATGCCATGATCTTCGATATCAATCAGTATCACCTGATCATCTTTGATGATAAAGTCTAGCCGAATCCTGTATTTCATATTGAGTGATACGGAATGTCTGTCTGAAAGATTTCCTTTGAGTTTGTGTAGTCGCAGAGATGGATGCGAAGGGTTGGATTCCAAAATTTTTGATAGTTTTGATATATTTTTCACTCAATTCAGGGTGCTTGGACTTATACTACAATAATTTTTTATCGTAGTATTTGGTTGAAATTATTTCAGGCATGCTTTTGATCAATTTTCGTCTTTATTCCATAATCTTTTGACATGTTCTTCTACAGTTTCAGAAGTATAATTTTCGTCTTCGATATCCTTTTTGCAGAGCATATAGGCCATTTCGAGTTCTGCCAAACGCATTTTGTCAAATTGTTCGATAGTCATAGCTACATATTTTACTTTGCCTTATAGTGTGATGGCTGCTTCAGATGATTTACTTAATTGTTTTTCAATGGCTTTGATTCCTTTGGTTTTTAGTTCGTTGACTGTGATCATGATATAGTGCAAATTTAGTACGATGGATAATACAAACAAAGATTCTATATTTTTACAAAAAGTCAATAGTCAAACATTCACTCAACAAATTACCCAAAAATCTTACTCATCTCCATCCTTGATTCTTTTATTATCAACGTCTTCATAAAATCTTTCTTGAAAGGTGTAAGGGGATGTGTACTCAAAGCGCAGTACAGAATAGACCATCCACACGACCATAATATTGAGCAAAGTAAACAAGAATAAAATAATATCTGTGGCTTCGTCAAATCCACAGACGAACAAAAAGAACATAAATACAGCAGTGGTAATAGGTACAGATCGGGGAATATTTTGCATGATCTTATTTTTTTGAAACCAAACAGACGACAATATAAAATGTTTAAGTCTCTATGGTTTTCTGTTTTCAACTATTTTATTGGCTTAATGTTATCTCTCCAATAACCAATAATTATCTCTTATGATTCCCGAAGGTCTAAAACGAGTAGCCGTATTTTGCATCTTAAAAAGTGGTGACCAATACCTATTACTCAAACGTGCAAAAATGCCCAATCAAGGCAAGTTTGTCCCTGTGGGTGGCAAGATTGAACCATATGAAACTTCTCTAGATGCTGTCATACGGGAGACGATGGAAGAGACGGGAATAACCATCACAAACCCAAAATTTTGTGGTGTACTCACGGAGACATCGCCGATCAACTATAATTGGTTGAGTTTTATTTATCAAGTAGAGATTCCTTGGATCCCAGCTCCAGAATGTGACGAAGGAGAGTTGTATTGGATTCGTGAAGATGAACTGAAAGATTTAGACAAACCACCGGCGGATTGGCATATCTATCAGCGTGTGAATGATGGAAGACCTTTTGTTTTTTCTGCACAATATGATGACCAATTTCATTTGATTAGTATGACTGATGAAATATCAGGTGACAATTTTGTTTAGCCTACGTTGAAAATATCAACCAGATTATTTATAGATCCATGACTTTAAATCTGCACCTTTTGGAGCTCTATTCTGTACTTCTTCAGTCCATTTTGGAATAAACATTTGATTATATCTCAATCGTGAGATGGCATTAGGCCTTGTATGGTCACCATTCCAGCAATGTTCAGCTCGATCACCATAATCTACCTCTCCATCATAATAAGGGTCGATCGTTTCATTCAACATTTCTTCTGCCAGATAGACCGCATTGTTCAAATAATAATTGTCCAAATCTCCGCAATAAATGTGGATTTTGCCCTTCAGTTTGCTTCCAAGTTTGCCCCAATCACGCTTCATGATAAAAGTCAAATCATAATTCTCTTTCCAGTAAGCGGCTACTTCTTTGTCGATTTCACCCGTTAACTTATTCCAAAGTGGTGTTGGGTATCCGTCGGGTTTTAGTGGTGAATAAGTTGCTTCCCAGATGTCAAACTGCTGCCCTGAACGATTATTGTCACCCAAAACCAATTCTCTATAGTTGGCTTCCTTAACCGTCGTGCTGACCCTGCCTAAATAATCTCTATGTCCAGGTCTTGGTGTTTTTTTAAATTCGCTATCAACAAAATAAGCATTTTTGTCATTATATATATCAATAGACATATATCCTCGAAAATCTATCGGATCTGGACAAGCTGCATAACAACCATTATACTCATCAGGATAAAAAACCTGTACCGCCAAAGCTTCCCATCCACCAGTGCTTCCGCCGTAAGTAAATCTAGCCCAACCTTCGCCAATACCTCTAAACATTTTTTCGATATGTGGGATCAATTCGTAAGTGATTGCATCACCATACGGGCCTTGACTAGCAGAATTAACTGCATAAGAATCATCATAGTAAGGCGTCGGATGTTGTATTTCTATGGCAATGACTCTCGGAAAATCTGGACCAGTCCATGATTTGTAAAAATCATAAGCTTCTTGTTCTTGGATTCTATTATAACAATCTAGTTTGAATCGATCGCTATACACGCAAGGTTTTGTGGTGTCAGGCGGCGTAGTACTAAAGCCTCCAAAATCGGACGGAAAATGCCCATGAAATATAGCTAATGGATATTTGACATCCGGATGTTTATCCCAATCCTTTGGAAGTAATACATGAGCACCAAGTATAATGTCTCTACCCCAAAAGGTAGACAATGATTCGCTTTTGAATTTAATATGTTTAATGAATTCACTATCTTTTGCTTCTTCAATAGGTGGTATTTTGGTGTCTAAATTGATGGAAAATGTTTCCTTTTTTTGTGGGTCAAAATCAATAGTAATTGGTTGATTGTATATATTTTCAGGAGCTAAATTCCATTGTTGTCCTTCTCCTCTATCCATAGGCAATTTCAATACATGCCCATCTGCCCGATGGAAGACTTCATATTTGTGAAATAAGGCTTGAACATAATACTCTCCAGCAAGTAGATCAGAAATTCTATCCACAGGATATCCTTGCTCATTACCAGTGAAAACTATTTTTTCTCCTTGTTTCCAATCTTCTACATTGATACCAAAAGCTACTTGTGTTTCTGGTCCGTCTGTGATTTCAAATCTAGGTTCCTTGTCCTTGTTTTTCGAAAACATAAGTATGACTCGACCATTGGAAATATCTTCACTTAAACTATCTGGAATGATGATTTCGAATGTGGCTAAATTTTTGGATAGCGAATCGGATTGTTTACATGAATAGAAAGAAAAGGATATAATGAAGAAGTAAAATACATATTTCATTTTAAATTGTTTTGAC
>JBBRJL010000351.1:0-3923 GCA_038219375.1 Chitinophagales bacterium
TGGTATCAAGGAAGGATCTACTGTCAGACGTACCTCTAGAATTGCTTCTATCAATGTAGGAGAAGGATTCATAGGTAGAGTGGTAAATCCACTTGGTGTTCCTATCGACGGTAAAGGACCCATCCAAGGCAAGACTTACGAAATGCCATTAGAAAGAAAGGCTCCAGGTGTTATCTTCAGACAACCAGTGACAGAACCTTTACAGACAGGTATCAAAGCTATTGACTCTATGATTCCGATCGGTAGAGGTCAGAGAGAGTTGATCATTGGTGATAGACAAACTGGAAAAACAGCTATCGCTATTGATACTATTATCAACCAAAAAGAGTTTTACGAAAGGGGTGAACCCGTATATTGTATATATGTAGCATCAGGTCAGAAAGCATCAACAGTAGCTCAAGTACTGAAGTCTCTTGAAGAAGGTGGTGCTATGGCATATACTACTATTGTATCTGCATCTGCTGCGGATCCTGCACCTATCCAGTTTTATGCGCCATTTGCAGGAGCCGCTATCGGTGAGTTCTTCAGAGATACAGGTAGACCTGCATTGATTATTTATGATGATTTGTCAAAACAAGCTGTTGCTTACCGAGAGGTATCACTATTGCTTAAGAGACCTCCAGGAAGAGAAGCTTATCCAGGAGATGTATTCTACCTTCACTCAAGATTACTCGAGAGAGCAGCAAAAATCATCAATAACGATGAGATAGCAAGAAATATGAATGACCTTCCAGAATCACTTAAAAATTCAGGATTGGTAAAAGGTGGTGGGTCATTAACAGCACTCCCTATTATCGAAACTCAAGCAGGTGACGTTTCGGCTTACATCCCGACCAACGTTATTTCAATCACGGATGGCCAGATATTTTTAGAGTCAAACTTATTTAATGCAGGTATCAGACCAGCGATCAACGTAGGTATCTCGGTATCTAGGGTTGGTGGTAATGCTCAGATTAAGTCAATGAAAAAAGTAGCTGGTACCCTTAAGTTGGACCAAGCACAATATCGTGAACTTGAAGCATTTGCAAAATTTGGTTCTGACCTAGATGCAGCTACACAATCTGTCCTTGAGAAAGGTAAAAGAAATGTAGAAATCCTTAAGCAACCTCAATATTCACCTGTATCTGTCGAGAAACAAGTAGCCATTATTTACTTGGGTTCGCAAGGTTTGCTCAGAAGTGTTCCTGTCAATAGAGTGAGAGAATTTGAAGAAATTTTCCTTACGACCTTAGAAAGAACAGAAGCAGCGACATTAGAATCGTTGAGAAAAGGAAATTTATCAGTTGAAGTCATCGCCACTTTGAAAAGAGTAGGTGCTGAAGTTGCAGGTCAATTTAAATAATATATTACTAAATAAGTAATCTAACCATAAACAATAAGGCATGTCCGGAAAGTTAAAGGAAGTACGAGAAAGGATTAAGTCGGTTCAGTCTACTCAACAGATCACCAAAGCCATGAAAATGGTATCGGCGTCCAAGTTGAGGAGAGCGACAATAGCTATTACAGAGCTAAGACCTTATGCCAATAGATTGGACAGAATGATGAAAAACATCGTTTCTAATTTAGATGGAGATATTAACTCGCCTTTTGTGAAAGAGAGAGAAGTAAGGAAGGCTGCTATTGTGGTTATCACATCCAATAGAGGACTTTGTGGTGCTTTCAATACCAACATAATCAAAGAAGCGATCATTAAAATCGAAGGTGAATATAGTGCGCTCCGTGCTTCACATAATCTAACTTTAATCTTTGTCGGTAAAAAAGGGTACGATGTGCTCAAGAAGCGCTATTCTGATATACACTTAGTGAATGATTATGTCGATCTTTTTTCTGATTTGAGTTTTGATAATGTCTCCCAAGTATCGCAAATGTTGATGGATAATTTTTCTAGTGGAGAATATGACAGGATAGATGTTTGTTATGGTCAATTCAGAAATGCTGCGTTACAAGAACCTAAAGCTGTTCAGTTTCTGCCAGTTGCAAAGTTACATATAGAAGGAGATCAAGCAAACAATTCGAAAGCAGATTATATTTTTGAGCCTAGTAAAGAAGTCTTGTTGGATGAATTGATACCTAGTATTCTTCAGACTAATTTTCAGAAATTCGTCTTGGATAATCATGCATCTGAACATGGTGCACGTATGACAGCGATGGACAATGCGACGACTAATGCAGAAGAATTGATGAAGGCACTTAAAGTGAATTATAACAAAGCACGTCAGGAAGCAATCACCAAGGAACTTTCAGAGATCGTAGGTGGTGCAGCAGCTTTGAATAGTTAATTATAGTGTCTTATACCAATAGTATTTAAAAAATAGTTGCCAAAAATATACATTTGGTACAAAATAAAAAAAGGCTTTCACTACCATAGTGAAAGCCTTTTTTATTTCAGAATATATACTTTTTCTAAGATTGGAAAGGATCACTCCATTTAGGATTTTGTGTCATTTCTTTATCCGTAAGTGTCCTTAAGAAAGCTTCTAATGCCTTTTTTTCTATGCTTGTCAGGTTTAAAAGTTTTAAGTGGCCGTTATTATCTTTGAATTTTATATCAAGGTCTTTATGAGGTTTGACCCCGTCGCTGTAATGATTGATGACTTCTTCTAGTGATTTGAATCTACCATCATGCATATACGGACCTGTAAGTTCGATATTTCTTAAACTTGGGATTCTAAACTTACCATTTCCTAGTCCATTATCTTTGTATACCAACTCTAGACCAATATTGGTAGCTCCTTGTAGATCTTGTGAACCAAATCCACTTCCGCCGTAAGCATCTCCCGGGCCATCTTGAGCAGCCATATTGCCACCGCCATGACAAGAAATACATTGTCCTTTACCATTAAATACTTTCATACCTAATGTTTCCAATTCATTAAAATTAGAAAACCCATTATTTTGTCCAGCATCAAATTTTGATCTGTTTGTAGTAATTGAACCTACAAATTGAGAAATAGATTTAGCTACTTTTTCTGATGTGATTTCTTTGCTGCCATAAGCTTTCTTAAATAAATCAGCATAATAATCAGTTGCCTCTAGTTTTGCTACCAATCTATCTAGATCTTCCATACCCATTTCGATGTGGTTTTGGACGGGCTCCAGAGAAAGATCATGAAGTGTTTTCGACCTTGAATCCCAGAAAAGATTATTTTGTGAGATTGGATTAATAATAGCCATACTATTTCTAGTCGTAATCCTACCTTCAAAACCTGTAGAAAACTGTTTGCCATCTGCAAATGCTTTGTCTTGATGGTGACAAGTACCACATGATACCGTATTATTTAGTGATAATTTCTTATCATAAAATAGTACACGACCTAATGTGGCTCCCCAAGGTGTGATATCTAATGAAACATTAGTAGAAACCAATTCTCCATTGATAATTTCAAAATTATTATTCAAACCGTTTGCCACGCTCGTACCTACTGGTAGTCCTAATTGATCGTAGGCATAAGGTGTAGCAGGCAACACTAATTTTTGTTCCGTAGGCGTTGTAAACTCTTTGTCGCTACATGCAAAAATAGTTGCTATCAACAAAAAAGATAAAAAATACATTTTCCTCATGGTGCTGAATATTTAATGATTTTTAAAAATTGATTCAAAAATATGGTATTTAATTTAAATTGTCAACAATTTGTAAAATTTTAACACTAAAATAGTCGTACATTAACAAAAACAGCTGTTGGAAGTTGAAATTGAACTTTGATTCCTTCTTCACCTCCTATACCTAGATTCATCTGTGCTTCAGTACTTAGAAATATTCTTTTTGTGATATGATATTCAAATCCATAACCTTTAGCAATTCCAAAAAATGCATCTGGTTCTTGCCCTTCAACAGAAAATGCCAAGTCCCACGCACTTGTATATGCTAGTTTTTTATCTTTGCTGATGGGATATCTCTTTTCTACCCCAAATGCTAAATAGAT
>JBBRJL010000352.1:0-3899 GCA_038219375.1 Chitinophagales bacterium
TCTGATATAGAAGTAATGAAAGCGATGTTCCAAAAGAAAGGTCAGGATATGGTTCAAAGTCTGCAGGTTAAATACCAAGAACTCCAGAAAAAACAACAAACAGGAGAGTTGGCACCAGTTGATATAGAAAAACAAGCAGCAGTCTTGAAACTTGAGGAAGGTCAACTTGGAGAGTTTGAACAGTCAAGTCAACAAAAGATTTATGAGAAGAGTGAGGAATTGCTAAAGCCAATCCAGGATAAAGTAAATCAGGCTATCAAAGATGTGGCATCCGAAAATGGATTCTTATACATCTTTGACTCTAGTCAAGGATTGGTTTTGTACGCAGACCCAACAGCAGATGCTTCAAAGTTAGTGAAAGCAAAGCTTGGCATCACTCTTTAAGAAAAATCCGCGAGTGGTAAAATGTCTAAAAGAATATTGTAATGTCATTGGTGATTTATATATTGCCAGTGACATTTGTTTATTTGGCAAATAAGTAAGATTTATTTCGTAGAGATGAAGAACACACCAATAGGTATTTTTGACAGCGGTTACGGTGGTTTGACCGTATTTAGGGAGATCCAAAAGCAATTACCACAATACGATTTTATTTATTTGGGTGATAATGCCAGAGCACCTTATGGCACTAGGAGTTTTGATACGGTTTACAGGTATACATTACAATGTGTGAAATGGTTTTTTGAACAGAAATGTCCGTTAGTAATTTTGGCATGTAATACAGCCTCTGCAAAAGCATTACGAACTATTCAACAAAACGACTTAGCAATTATTACCAGGCCCGAACATCGAGTATTGGGCGTGATCAGACCTACATCAGAGACCATTGGTAAGTTGACGGAGACAAAACATATAGGGTTGTTGGCAACAAGTGGTACTGTAAATTCAGAATCCTATCCATTGGAAATTGAAAAGTATTGGCCTGAAGCTAGAGTATACCAACAAGCATGCCCGATGTGGGTGCCTTTGATTGAGAATAATGAGTTTAAGACAGAAGGAGCGCTGTATTTTTTTAAAAAAGACTTAGAAAAACTTTTTAGTCAATCAAAAGACATTGATACCATTTTGCTTGGCTGTACGCATTACCCAATATTGATGGATATATTGAAAAACCTATTACCACCTTCGGTCAAAATCACTAGTCAGGATGCTATTGTCGCAGAAAGCTTGAAGGATTATTTATTAAGACACAGAAGTATGGAAGAAATGATATCAAAAAATGGCAGCACACAGTTTTATACTACGGCCAGCGAACAGGATTTTGATATCCATGCACCATTGTTTTTTGGTCAGCAGATCAAAAGTCAACATTTAGATCTCGGTTAATTCACGAGCTTTAAATTTTTTCAACAATTTTGTAGGTGGTATCTACGTCTCCCATTGTGTAAAAATGAAGACAAGGTACACCTTCCGACTTTAATTCCCTACATTGTGCAATACACCACTCTATACCAAGCGTTTTGATATCTTTGTCATCAGTTTTCATCATTTCTGTTACAAGATCTTCAGGAAAATTAATGAAGAATTTTCGCGGTATTGAAGTAAGTTGATATTTTTTAGTGATTGGTTTGAGGCCAGGTACAATAGGAACATTAATTCCGGCTTTGGTGCAAGCATCACGGAATTCGAAAAACTTTGCATTATCGAAAAACATTTGTGTCACAATATAACTTGCTCCAGCATCTATTTTTTGTTTTAGATAATCGATATCGATAGCAAAATTGGGCGCCTCAAAGTGTTTTTCTGGATATCCAGCGACACCTATACAAAACTCTGTAGGTGTCCCTTTCTCAATGTTGCTATCTAGATATACACCATGATTCATGTCATTTATCTGTTTCACAAGATCTACGGCAAACTTATGCCCCGAAGGTTCTGGTATAAATTTATCTTCAAATTGTCGGGCATCTCCACGCAATGCCAATACATTATTTATACCTAAAAAATTAAGATCTATCAGTGCATTTTCGGTTTCTTCTACAGAAAAACCACCGCAAATAAGGTGAGGAATGGCATCAATACCATATCTATGCATGATAGATGCACAAATACCCACGGTACCAGGTCTTTTGCGGATGGCTGCCTTTTGATAATAACCAGATGGCTGCTTATTGTAGACAAACTCTTCACGGTGGTAGGTGACATCTATAAATGGAGGTTTAAACTCCATTAAGGGATCTAGTGTCTTAAAAATGTCATTCATACTGCCTCCTTTTAATGGTGGAAGTACTTCAAATGATACCAAAGTCTGACCTTGAGACTTATCAAAATAATCTGTGATTTTCATAAACCGTTTTGACCTAAAAGATTCTTACCCTAAATTGTTTATAAAAGCAATAATAATTACAATTTGCTATTACAAGATTTATAACGGGTCAAAGGTAAAGATTACAAAACTATTTTACTGACAGAAATTATTTATTTTCCTTTTTTTTGTAATCGCCTCTACGCCAAGCATCGATAAACTTTTTCCAAGCTATAGGATTAAATATGTTTTGCGGTTTCATTTGTCCTGTATAGACGTAGTCAGTCGCTTGTTGCTTTATTACTAAACTTGAGGTCTCTCGACCGTCCGCAGGTACAGAATATCTGATTTCCTTCATTTTTTCATCAGCTAGATTGGCTTGTGCGTTTTCTCTTAGTTCATTAGAGATGTCAATAGCTAGAAATTCTTGTTTGAAGTGTTCTCTGCTCGGCCAAGGCATGATTATGGCTTCAGGCAATATTATATTATCTTCGGTCATGATTTGAATCCATTTATATTGATCTGAAATTAAGGTATCTGGAATCTTAATTTCTACTGTTTGGAACCCAATACGCGAAAAAACAATAGTCTCGCCAGCTAATGCTACAAATGAAAAGAAACCGTCCATATCTGCCGCTGCTCCACGACTTGTCCCCATCACAGCAACATTTGTATAGGGCAACGGAATGGGATTACCACCTTCTTCGTGGAAGACCATACCAGTAAACTGCACGACTTTGATAGGTTCTTTAGTTTTTTGAGCAAAAGAAAATTGCAAACTAATTGAAGTCAACAAAACTATGAAAAGTATCTTTTGGAACATATATAGACATTTAAATAACAAACATAACTATTCGATTCATAATTGAAAACGATTATTTGAGTGTAAATATAAGTGTAAAAGTCTATTTAACACGGTTTTAACGAATATTTATGAATATGTTTAAAAAAAAGGCATATTACTCAATTATGTAGTCGTGACTTATTTTAGGATGTTGGTCATATCTGTAAAACATTGACAAATATTTACTAAAACTAATAAAACAAAAAGGACCGATGTTCGATTAGTTCATCAGTCCTTTTTGACTATATAATAGTTTATGATCTATTAGAATACCAAAAACCCTAAAGCGTTTTCAATAACTTGATCCATCTTGGATACATATATAAAGTTGATCCCTTTGATATATTCTGCAGGTATTTGCTCAACATGTCTTCTATTATCTTCACACATCATTATCTCTGTGATCCCCGACCTTTTGGCCGCAAGAACTTTTTCTTTGATTCCGCCCACTGGAAGAACTTTACCTCTTAGCGTGATCTCACCCGTCATAGCAAGATAGGATTTTACAGGTTTATTTTTTAATGCTGATGTTATGGCCGTTAGCATCGTAATACCAGCGCTAGGACCATCTTTTGGTATGGCACCTTCTGGTACGTGGACGTGTATGTCTGTATTTTCAAAAGCCTCTGCCTCTATTCCTAATGAAGTACTGTGTGCCTTGATATAACTCAACGCCGTAGAAGCAGATTCTTTCATCACATCACCTAAATTTCCTGTCAAAGTGAGTTTGCCCTTACCTCTGCTAGTACTCGCTTCTATAAACAATATATCGCCTCCCACTCTTGTCCAAGCAAGTCCTACAGCTACGCC
>JBBRJL010000353.1:0-3892 GCA_038219375.1 Chitinophagales bacterium
GTCCCCGCTACGATGCAGTATCATCGGGCATCCATGCCTGAGTGATTACTAAGGATGAATAAAGAACATAATGACACTGTGAGTCAGGCTGGAAGCCTTGAGATATCGTATCTTAGCGGGACGCTAAGACAAACAAATGTATGACTGTCCGTTCGTCGTAGCGTCCCCGCTACGATGCAGTATCATCAGGCATCCATGCCTGAGTGATTACTAAGGATGAATAAAGAACATAATGACACTGTGAGCCAGGCTGGAAGCTTTGAGATATCGTATCTTAGCGGGACGCTAAGACAAACAAATGTATCACTGTCCGTTCGTTATAGCTTCCTAGCTACGATGCGGTATCATCAGGCATCTTGCCAGAGTTGATAACGACCCTTTAGATACTAAATCCCCATAAAAACTACCAAAACTACACTTTTTATACCAAATCAAGTCTACGGTTGTCCCGAAGTTATCTCGACCTTCTGCCGAAGTTGTACCAACTTTGTCCCGACCACGCTATATAAACGCTCCCATGAACCTAGCTCTACACACCCAAAACGCTCCACCTATCCTCCAATTATATTTAGACTACATTCCATAATTATTCCCTACTATATATAGGTGAATAGTCCGTAATAAATAAACATCACTTTCGTCCTAAGACTATTACACTACTTAATCATCTAATATAATAAAAAACTTGCCCAAAGAGTAATATTTGCCATTCATCAAAGAGTTCAGTATTTTATCGACTTAAAACAGACATATCAGAATATAAGTAACTATTTACACATATCACAATATTTTATTCTATTGAAATATGTAATATATCTAAATAAAAAAATAATATTTTGTTAAATATGCGTTAACAACATTGCCATGTGTAATAAATTGCCTTATCTTTGCGTCATAATTCTAAAATAAGGAAGAATATTTATGTTTACAGTAATTAAAAATTTAGTACCCGATCAGATTAAGGAACTCCTAAAAGATGTCACATCTACAAAAGGAGGACAGTGGATTGAGAAAAAAGAAATGAGAATGACCGAAGCAAATGTAAAAGCAGGTGTCAGATTCAATCCAAAAACTGCCAGAACCAGATCGTTTTAAAATCGAAGGTGATTTGTTAGTTAATAGAGAGGCGATGCATTCATTTGTGTCGCCTTTTTTTGTCTAAACGTTAAAAATTTAACTCAGAGTTAAATTTTTTCAAGAAAAAAGTTTGTTTTTAGAAAAAAGGTCATAATTTTATGGTTGTAAATAATATTATAATCATTTCAGCCATCATATTATGACAAGAAGAATAAAAAAAGTAGCCGTATTAGGTTCTGGTGTCATGGGTTCGGGTATAGCTTGCCACCTCGCAAACATTGGATTGCAAGTATTAATGCTTGACATTGTACCCTTTGACCTAGACGAAAAACAAAAAACGTCCACAGCGGCCAGAAACCGTATCGCTGACTCATCATTGGCCACAGCGATAAAATCCAAACCTGCACCACTCTATGATATTGACTTTGCATCCCGCATCACCACAGGAAACTTTGATGACGATATGTCACAAATAAGTGAATGCGACTGGATCATAGAAGTCGTGGTAGAAAGATTGGATATCAAAAAACAAATATTCGAAAAAGTAGATGCCCTGCGCAAAACTGATTCACTCATCACGTCCAATACATCCGGTATTCCCATCTCACAACTCGCAGAAGGAAGAAGTGAGAATTTTAAG
This sequence comes from Chitinophagales bacterium, assembly GCA_038219375.1. Taxonomy (GTDB): domain Bacteria; phylum Bacteroidota; class Bacteroidia; order Chitinophagales; family Saprospiraceae; genus OLB9. Next base: position 1,718 of record JBBRJL010000353.1, read on the forward strand.
AAAAATTTCTGCGGTACGCACTTCTTTAATCCTGCAAGGTACATGGCACTTTTTGAAGTCATTCCGCACGCAGGAACAGAACAAGACGTTGTAGATTTTTGGATGCATTATGGTGAGGTATATTTAGGTAAACGAGCTGTCTTATGTAAGGATACTCCGGCATTTATAGCCAATAGAATCGGCTTTTATAGCGGAAACAAAGTAGCCGAACTTACAGAGAAATATGAACTCACCATAGAAGAAGTCGATAAACTTACTGGCGAAACCATAGCTTGGCCAAATACTGGTAGTTATAGATTGCTCGATTTGGTAGGGTTGGATACATCTGTAAAAGTTACCAAAGGCGTCATTGACAATTGTCCTAATGATGAATATGTCAAAGTACTCAAGGATAAGGCAATACCAAAAGCAACTCAATTTTTATTAGACAATAATTTTCTTGGTGACAAATCAGGACAAGGTTTCTATAAAAAGACAGACCAACGTGATGATAAAGGTGCCAGAATTATTCTTGCACTTGACCTCAACACCCTTGAATACAAACCGAGTCAGAAACCATTACTTCCCGCTGTAGGCATTGCCAAAAAAGTGGAGATTATGGACAAAAGAATCAAAGAGATATTCGCATCTGACGAAAAATCTGGAAACTTTGTCAGAGACCTACTTTGCGGCATCATGGTTTATGCTGCCAATAGAATACCCGAAATTAGTGACAATATCTACTCACTAGACAATGCCATGAAAGCCGGATATGCCTGGTCTTACGGACCGTTTGAATATTGGGATATGATCGGATTGTCAGAAGGAATAGCATTGGCAAAATCCCTCGGCGAGTCTGTACCATCTTGGGTAGAAACAATGGCTTCTAATGGTGTGGCATCATTTTATAAATCTGAAGGTGGAAAACGTAAGTACTACGATTTAGATACACTTGCTTACAAAGTTATACCTGGCACAGAACTGAATATTCATCTTGATAATTACAGAACCAATACACCTGTTTATAAAAACTCTGAATGTACCATCCACGATATAGGTGATGGCGTACTTTGTTTTGAATTTACTTCCAAGTCAAATGCCATAGGCGAAGGTATAGGTCAGGGAGCTCTCGAAGCACTCAATATTGCTCAATCTGGCGATTGGAAAGGAATTGTAATCGGAAATAATGCCAAAAACTTTACAGTTGGAGCCAATCTTATGAATGTAGGTATGGTAGCCATGCAAAAAGACTTTGCAAAATTGGACGAAATGGTCCATGCTTTCCAACAAATAAACATGGCCATGAGATATGCCAATGTTCCTGTCGTGACAGCTACTCAAGGATATGTATTCGGTGGCGGATGCGAAATATTGATGCACACAGATGCAGCTGTTTGTCATGCAGAGTCTTACATTGGTTTGGTAGAAGTAGGTGTAGGTCTTATACCCGGTGGAGGAGGTACCAAAGAATTTGCAGTAAGAGCATCAGATTCATTTTTTGAAGGTGATGTCCAGATACCCACCTTGGTAGAAAAATTAAAAGTGATCGCTACTGCCACAGTATCCACATCCGCTTATGAAGGATTCAAACATGGATACCTACTACACGAAAGAGATAGTGTGGAAGTTAACCTTGCCAAAGTATTGAGTACCGCCAAAGCCAAAGTACTCGAGTTGGCAAGAAATTATACAGCACCATCGCCAAAACAAGTTACCGTATTGGGTCGTGGAGGATTAGGTACGCTTTATACAGCACTTAATGAGTTTTATCTTGGTAAATATATGAGTGAATATGATATGGAGATTGCTAGAAAAGTGGCTTATGTGCTATGTGGTGGTGACCTTACAAGTCAACAGAAAGTTTCAGAACAATATCTGCTTGACATTGAGAGAGAAGCCTTCTTACAACTCCTAGGTAATCAGAAGACATTAGACAGGATTCAGTATTTATTGATGAATAATAAACCATTGAGAAATTAATTAATTCAAAAGTGACGTCGAGTCATTCATTCACAAATTAAAATCAGACATCAAAATGAACGCATATATTATAAAAGGATTCAGATCAGCAGTAGGCAAAGCTAAAAAAGGCGGTTTCAGAAATTACCGTTCTGATGATCTTGCGGTAGATATCTTGAGCTATCTCGTATCAGAAGTACCTCAATTAGACCCAAAAGAAATAGATGACGTAATAGT
>JBBRJL010000354.1:0-3891 GCA_038219375.1 Chitinophagales bacterium
CAAGCCGCTTGGATGCTATGCAACGAGCTGAAAAAAATATAACTGACCTGTTGGAAGACCTCGGTAAAAAATACCATCGTCTGCGCCAGAGTTCTATAGACGAAGAGCTATTTGATGTGGTTTCGGGATTTGAAGCTTTAATAGAAAAATAAAAACTTAAATCAAAAACTTCACACACGTTCAAAAGAAGTAGAAAATATAATGGAACAAAATACCACAGACTATTTCCTTTACATTCTAATAAAGCATCATGTTCACTCCTCCTTGGTCGATAACTATCTGATCTCCTATAAAACGTAGGTTTAACCTTTCTCATTAATTCCAAAATAGTCGTTAGAACTTTGTTATGAAAACCAAAAGACCTATGAGAACAAACGTTGCCGCAAATTTGAGTGGCAGCTCAATTTAGTGAATGAACCGCTGGCTTATCCAGCAGAAACTAAAATAATAACTGAAGTTTCGGAGATAATTTTAAATCCTATTTATTTATATTTCAATTTGACTTTAATTGCTAAATTTAATCTTTTTTACATTTGTTTAGCTTCTTTTTCTTTCGTCTTGATACATGACTAAGTGCTCTGTCAAGATTATTAGTTAAATTATAATGGCAGTTGTTTTTTCAAAAATCAAGGCGAAAAGCACAGGCATAGCAGTAGCTACGGCGAGCATTTTTAACGAAGAGATTTGTAAAAAGAATCGCATTTCATTAAGTTATTTGTCTTGACATAGCACTAAATGGTTGCGAAGAATGAGCAAATCGAGTGAACGATTTCACTCGATAACGCAGGAACCGAAGCAAACTTGCTAAGGGGAAACATTCGCCGCGGCGGACAAGGCTGTTTCATTCAGTACTTTCGAAGTTTATATCCATGCCGACCAAAGTTTTGGTCGGTTCCTTTACTAATGATTGAAATCGTTCAATCATTTTTTGCTCAAGCAAAACCGCTCAGTCTTTTTCTTAACGTTATTTTACGAAAGTTTGACTAAAAATGAAAAGGCAAGTCCCACGTTGAACTTGGCGCTAATTGTGATATTAATAAAAAAATTCTAATAAAAATTTACAATTCAATAAATGATGGTTAAATATTTGATTTACAACACATTAATTACTTGTATATAAAATTTAATTATTTGTAATTATCCTATTATTACTGATTTAAAATCTCCAAAGCTTGAGTTAATAATTCAAATTACAGCTTTTACTATGCCAACGATCCAGATGTAATACCAAATAAATGAACAGATTTCTTATTCAGTCACTAAAAAAGATAGACTATATGGGACTATTCTGTAGGTACTATTGGTATACTGTAAAGGCTTGATTATGCAGGCATTATGGATTGAAATAGATTTCCCAATGCCTTTTGCGTTAAATTTTCAGAAAACAGTCATCTGAAATAATCTGGCCTAAATTCGATCAGTATTATGAAGTATTTTCAACCCTTCAACTTCGCTAATTCCTGTAATATTCGAGATTAAAACGATGTCATAACCTTTGTCATAACCATTTATTAAAACTTCGATTGCCTTCTGACTTTGCCACAATTGTGGTGGTTTCCAATACTTACTTATGGAGTAGAATATTTTTCAAATAAATATCATATTATTGTTTTTACACTAAACCTACCCTATTCACCATCATCAAATTGCCTTTCACGTCAAGGCATTTTCCATCAGGAAAAACCGTTTTGAATATATCATTATAATATGTTTCGGCAGCTACTTTATCTGCTTTAGTATAAGCCAAATGATTGAACATTAAGACACCTAGTTCAGTAAGGTTTTCCGTTACAGCTTCCAAAAAATCTACATCAAGAAATACTTCTGGAATTTTGTCGTCAACAAAAATATCTATACAAATCAAATCATACCTCATATTAGTCTGATAGATGTAGGAGTAAGCGTCCGCTTGAATCAATTCGATTTCTGAATTCAATTCGTCAAGCACATATTTTGAAGCCAGATAAATGATAGACTCATCTATCTCTATCCCTGTATAGGAATACCTTTTTTGAAATGTTTTCTCAAGCATGTAAGGAATACTACCCAATCCAAAACCCAAAAGTAATACAGTATCAATATCCATTTTGGCTAGGTCCATTTGAGTAAAACTTCTTCTAAAGTTGTCGTACTTGTCGCCATAACTGTAAATAGCATTTGCAGTACAAAGTTGATATCTTCCATTCTTCAAAAAAACATGCAAAACTTCATTATAATCTGAATGAATAGTTTCCATATGTTGCTGCGTGATGTAACTCAATACTTTGGTAAAAATGCTTTGCTTCATAATATTATTGTTTTTCCAATTCATCCAAAGCATTCAAAATTACTGTAATTCCATCCCTGATCTGACTTTCATCGATGATAAGTGGTGGCGCAATACGAAATGATGCATTATTAAACAAAAAATAATCTATCAATACGCCTTTGTCGATAACCTTATCGATCAATGGCGTCAGTAGACTTTGGCTTACCAATTCTACACCGACCATTAGGCCCGATGAACGCACTTCCTTAATAAGCGGATGTACAAGTAATGACGTTATTAGTGTTTCTTTTTCTCTAACCTTACATATATAAGCTTCAGTATTTAGTACTTTTAAAGTAGCCAAAGCTGCTGCTACACAAACTGGGTGGCCACCGAATGTAGTGATATGACCTAGCATTGGATTCTTAGCAAAATGATGTAACACTTCTCTTTTTGCCACCAATGCACCAATAGGCATTCCCCCACCCATCGCCTTTGCAATCAATAAAACATCAGGTATAATATCGTATTTTTGGTGCGCAAAAAGATAGCCTGTCCTACCAAAACCTGTTTGAATTTCGTCCAAAATCAAAAGTGTCCCTGTCTCATCACAGCGTCGTCTCACTTTTTTGAGGTAGTCGTTTACAGGGAGAACAATACCACCTTCTGCTTGAACTGGTTCGAGAATGACACATGCTGTTTTATTTGTTATTTTGTCCAAATGACTTTCATCGTTAAAGTCTATGTGCCTTACGCCTGGGATGGTAGGAAAAAAATGCCTTGAAAACGAATAATCACTTCTTAGACTTTCAGCCGCGATTGTACTACCATGGTAAGCACCTGCACAACTTATAATTTCACTTCTTCCTGTATATTTCCTTGCAAGTTTCAGTGCGGCTTCCACAGCTTCTGTCCCACAATTGACGAAGTATGTGGCATCGAGACCATTATTTAATATCTCAGCGAGCAAGGCTGCATACTCCACCTGCGGCGCCTGTATGTGCTCTCCGTACACCATCGTATGCATATATGTCGCCACTTGTGACTGCACTGCATCTACCACCTCTGGATAACAATGACCTAGCGAACTTACTGAGATTCCTGAGTTAAAGTCTAGATATTTTTTCCCTTCAATACCATAAATGTACATCCCTTCTGCTCTGCTTACTTCCAGACACATGGATATTTCACTCGTTTGTGCTACGTGGTTTAAATACAATTTTCTGATGGACAATGGCAAATATTTGAGCGGTAAAAGTACAACAAAAATGATTCTTTGGGAGATATCTGAGTTATTTCTAATGCAATCTTTTTTAAAGTCACACCATTGCCATATAACAATAGCAGACTTTTACCATCTTCTCACCACGCCAAACCCATCAGCGTCACCCTTCCCACTCGAGGGAAGGGCGGGGAATGGGTTTTGTATCCTTTTTACTCATCCCCAACCCTTCTCTTAAAAAAGAAGGGAGCGAGTTCGTTCCTTGATTATGGCATGTCATGTATTTATAAGCAGACTCTTATCCATAATCTCACCAAGCCAAACCCGCAGCGTCACCCTTCCCACTCGAGGGAAGGGCCGAGGATGGGTTTTGTATCCTTTTTACTCATCCCCAACCCTTCTCTTAAAAAAGAAGGGAGCG
>JBBRJL010000355.1:0-3890 GCA_038219375.1 Chitinophagales bacterium
ATGCCTAAAACAGCTATTAGCAATAATTTTGGATTCTTCGCTTTGTTTTTAGATATAGAAGGAAACAAATTAGCTTTACACTCTAATAATTAATATGAAAGATAAAAAGAAATCTAAAACATCCTAGTATAATATTGGCCAATTAAGGGTTGATGTTTGGAATAGTCTTAAAAACCAAACAGCAAAACTCAAGAAATGTGAAAAAGGGTCTGCCAATGAGCTTAAGTATTTGCAATTAGTAAAAGAACTCTTTATAGATTTAAAAGGAATAGAAAAATACTTTGCATTTCCAGGTCTAATGCGATTAAAAAGATTGGAGACTGCATTTCACCAAAAAGAATTTACTTCACTTTCTAATCAAGTGTCAGAAACCACTAGACAGTTAATAAGCGAAAGTTATAGAAGTTTTCCAGATTTTCTTTATGAAGATGAAGATTCCGTTTCTAAAGCTGATCATTCAGAGATGCAAAGTAATAGTAAAAGGAGTTATTTTGAGGCGTTGTATGTTGAGGATATGTCAGAAATGGAGGAACAATTATTGCGTCAAAATATTTCAGGACTGAAAGAACCTAACGATCAGTTTGTATACGGAGTAGTTGTCCAACGCACATTTCAAGATGCACTTATTGCACTATTAATGAATTTTAACATACAGGCAGTAGTGATCCGGTATGCTCCAATATACTTGGCAAAGGATATATCGCCATTGATCAAAAAATTTGTTCAATCTGTGTTGAATCTAGATCTGTCATTATTAGATAATAAAGATTTAGGTCCAATATTAGGCCAATTAATCCATAAGTTCAGACCAGAATTGGATATTTATTATGTCACAGATACGGCGCTTTTGGATTTGCAAGACGCCACAATAAAAACTTTTAAGCGTATTTTTTACCGCATAGAAGATTTACTTGAAATATATCTTACTATAATCAGTGGAATCCAAGAAAGGTATGAAACACCGTTTTTTTCTGCATTAATGGATTACAGCCAAAAACCAATGGGCGTCTTCCATGCTATGCCTATCTCGAGAGGTAACTCAGTCTTTAAATCTCGCTGGATCAATGATTTTGGTGACTTTTATGGTAGGAATATGTTTCTAGCAGAGACTTCAGCTACCACAGGAGGCCTAGACTCCCTACTACAACCTACAGGTCCATTGAAAAAAGCTCAGCAAATGGCTAGTGATGCCTATGGATCTCAACAGACATTTTTTGTCACAAACGGTACTTCTACCGCAAATAAGATCGTCATGCAGGCTTTAGTCCAGCCAGACGATGTAGTTTTGGTAGATAGGGATTGTCATAAGTCTCATCATTATGGATTGGTGCTTTCAGGTGCATGTCCTGTATACCTTGATTCTTATCCCATAGAAAAGTATTCGATTTATGGAGCCGTACCGCTGGACCTGATCAAAGAAAAGATGTTGGAATTGAAAGATGCCAATCGACTCGATAGAGTAAAAATGCTCTTGCTCACAAATTGTACTTTTGACGGAGTTGTGTACAATGTAGAGCGTGTCATGGAAGAAGTGCTAGCCATCAAGCCAGATATGATATTTTTGTGGGATGAAGCATGGTTTGCTTTCGCAGGTTTTACCCATACATACAAGCAGCGAACAGGAATGTCTGCTGCAAAAAAACTGACTGACAGATATAAAACCGATGAATATAGAGCTCAATATGATATACATATTAGAAGTCTAAAGGAAGGCCAATTACCACTCATGCCAGACCCAGACAAGGTCAAGGTCAGGGTATATGCCACTCAGAGTACACACAAAACCCTGAGTAGTTTTCGTCAAGGCTCCATGATCCACATATATGACGAGGACTACCGAAGAAAAAGTGAAAGCACTTTTTTAGAAGCATATATGACCCATACATCTACATCACCTAATTACCAAATGCTGGCTTCTCTGGATGCAGGCCGACGTCAAGTCCAATTTGAAGGCTTTGAGATGGTAGAAAAAAGTATCGAGCTCGCCATGGTCCTGAGGGCTAGTATAAATGACAACCCTAATCTAAACAAGTATTTTGATGTATTGACAGTAAAAGATTTTATTCCTGCTCAGTATCGGAAAACAGGCTTGTTTGAGTATTATAATAAAGGTGATGGTTGGAATAGAATGGAAGATGCTTGGGAGAAGGATGAGTTTGTGCTCGATCCCACCAAAATCACTCTAAGTATAGGTCGTACAGGTGTAGATGGAGACACTTTTAAGAATAAGTACTTGATGGATAAGTTTAATATTCAGATCAATAAGACATCTCGTAATACCGTTTTATTAATGACCAATATTGGTACCACAAGAGGAAGTGTAACTTATCTGATCAATGCCTTATTGAAAATTGCTGATGAGCTAGATGAGGAATTCAAATCTTTTAATAAGCAGGAGGTTATGATAAAAGAACAAAAAATAAATTCCTTTACGGAACATTTTCCACCTTTACCAGATTTTAGCCATTTTCATCACTCGTTTCAGGCATTACCTGGTATTCCTGGGGGAAATCTAAGAGATGCTTTCTTTCTGGCTTATAATGAAGATAATTACGAATACATTTTACTTAGTAAGTGTTTACCAGCTATAAAGAGCGGTAAAATACTCGTAGCATCATCTTTTGTGATTCCATACCCACCTGGGTTTCCTGTACTTGTCCCGGGTCAAGTAGTGAGCGAAAAAATAATAGAATTCATGCTAGCTCTTGATGTATCTGAAATTCATGGATATCGTGCTGATCTAGGTCTTAGAGTCTTCAATGAAGCGATATTAGACAGACAAAAGGCTATGACATCTATGGGTGCAATGGGCTCAGTAAGACAAGAATAATAAAATAAATTTTAAACATGAGTCCACTCTGAAAAGTAATTTTAGCACTAGGGTTAAAAGATGAATATTTGTACTGTATTGATATTCAATATATTCCCCTTTAGGGGTAGGGGTGTTTCCCTTCAGGTGTTCACCCCTTCAGGGGCCGGGGGTCGCAGGCGGTCGACAAAGGGTGAAAAACAGCTTATTATCAAACAATTGGTGTTTTCGGAGTGGCATCAAACATAAAACATTAAATTAATAACAATATGGCAGTAAAGAAAATAGACAACAAAATACTCAATGGAGTAGCAGATATTAGAAGATATTTTTACAAAAATGAAGTTCCTATATACTTTATTAGTGCTACAAATTTCAATTTACTCGGAGCGGATGAATGGATAAAGGGTTTTAAATACATCAGTTATATCGAATGTTTTGATGGGCTGCACCCTAACGTTTTTTCACCAAAAGAAGAAATTCCTCATGATGAATTTACGGGCATCGAGGATATTAATAATTACCTTTTGCAGCATCCCGAAGTACAGGACTATCTAAAATCAAGATCAAAAGGTAAGAAAGCAGGCAAAGTAATGTTTTTGATGTTTGATACAAATACTGAAAAGTTGGCCAAGAAATTAGGCTTAGAGATTATGTTTCCAACTGCTAAGATGAGAGACTTTATGGACAATAAGGTCAACACAAATAGAATCGCTGAGAAGGCGGGAGTTCAATGTGTTCCTTATGTACTTTCTCCAGTTACCGATTTTCAACAATTATTAAAAGTATCTGAGCATCTAGGTAATGAATTGGTCATTCAAACGCCATATGGTGATTCAGGCCATACGACTTTCTTTATCTCTAATGAAACAGAATTTAATAAATATAAAGAAGAGATTTTAAAGGAAAAAGAAGTTAAAATTATGAAGCGGATTAATTGTCGAGGGTCAGCAATTGAAGCTTGTGTAACTCGACATGGAACAATAGTAGCTCCACTGATGACAGAGCTAGTAGGTTTTAAAGAAATGACACCGTACAAAGGAGGATGGTGCGGAAATGAAATATTTCCTGATGCATTTAC
>JBBRJL010000356.1:0-3884 GCA_038219375.1 Chitinophagales bacterium
AGCTTAGTGATTAAAGGTGTGGTTGATGTAGATAGGAAGTCAAATAAAATAGATTTGTGGCTTCAAATACAACTGAAAACAGACCACTAGAAGTGGTGAGAACAAGGAGTGGATTTTCACCGATGCCTTTAGGCTCGGTAGATTAGTAGTGATGTACGAACGCACGGCGGACGCAGCATACGTCAGATTTTGGGGTAAATATAAAAGTGCGTGATTTGTAGATAAAGTGTAAGAAGGTTTAAAAGTGTTGAATAAGGTTTAAGGGTTTAATTGTTTATGGTTGAAAGGAGTTTAATATGGGATAGGCTTGCAAACAAGTTTACAAGTCCAGTAAAGAAGGGTATTTTTTTTTGCAAATTGAATTTACTAGGTCATTAAAATCATTGTTCTGTAATGTAGTATATTAGTGTTTGAATGATCTATCCAATTCTAAGTTGTGCCGGAATTTCGAACAAAGATATATGAAATATGGTATCGAAGTCTAGAGACTTTTACAAACTAGTAAACTATTATTCATTAAAAGCCATGACGAATTCTGAAGTTGCAGGGTTGGAACTTTTATAACTTACCATTCTCACGTCTAAGGGAACATTAGAAAACTTGTCAAGGGATTGTCGGATGGCATCAAAGATCCAATGTGAAGGGTTGCCAAAAGCATTCCCGCCTACTAGGGTCAGATACAAAATCTTATTTCCTGTCAAATGATAATTTTGAACTGCCACATGAAAAGTAGCTTCATAAGTGGCTTCTAATATTAATCGTGCGAAAGATTCCCATTTTATATAATCAATGAATGAATAGGCTATCGGCAACGCAGAACAATATACTTGGGTTACGAATAGGTCATCATTGCTGATGGTTACTTGGGTATCTTTTTGAATCCCAACTTTTAATTTACCTTTCGCTATCTGGTATTCTTCTTTGGTAAGGGATCTTATCTTCTGATCAATGGTGGAAAGGCCTTCTATTGTGACCAAAGCATATCCATTTTTCATTTTCCAAAGGGTACCATTTTCATTGCCAAAGTACTGTCCAAGCTTTTCCAGACAATCTATTTGATTGGTTTCGGTTTGGCCAGTCTGACCTTGCAGATCGACAAAATAATTGCGATAAATGGTTCCTGCACCACAAGCAACGGCACATGCTGGACCTTGGGTATTGTCATACTCATAGATCCCCACTCCTTTTTCTGGCGTGACTTGTGGACCAACCATCTCCAACAGATTAAATTGTGAAGCTGCCTGAAAAACAGCTCCATTATTACTAATGTCTTTGTGTAAAATAGTGATGTCCCCCACGATTTCAGAAAGTGAAAGTTTATCAGGACGGATATCTATTTGTGATGTAAGGTTTCTTAATTCTTCCAAAGATGGGATATCCAGTTTTCCGAAGATATATTTCCTGCCGTTTATTTTTGATATTATACCGTTCCAATCGAGTGTAATATTTTCTCGAACATGTTCAGAAGATATTTCTTCAAAGCCCATTAATTTTTCAAACCACATCGTTTAAACATTTTAAAATCTAATAATAAAATCATGGGTATTGGAAGTCTTTTTGAAAAGATTCACCTTTACTAACATGTAAGTTGTGTATTGCAAAAATGTCGCCAAAAAATATTTTGATTTATTACTGCAAGATGATAAACGGCCGGATCTATATTTACACCAGAATCTCAGACGGAGACCGATTGATATAGTAACGTTGAAATAATGCGAAATATTTGCGACGAAAATACATGTAGAATATTTACTAATATCATTGTTTGAGAAAACGATAAAAACACCCTATACAAACAAATCACTGCTCAGATACCTATCTCCCCTATCGCAGCATATAAAAACAATGACGCCGCTTTCTAATTCGGAAGCCAACTTTAATGCGACAGTCGCAGCGCCTCCCGAACTCATACCTGAAAATATACCTTCCTTGCGTGCCAATGCTTTGGCCATTTCTGTGGATTCTTCTTGGGAAACATCTATCACTCTATCCACTCTAGATGGATCAAATATTTTTGGTAGGTATTCTGGTTCCCACCTTCTTATTCCAGGAATAGAGGAACCTTCTGTAGGTTGACAACCTACGATCTGTATAGCTGCATTTTGTTCTTTCAAGTACATGGATGTCCCCATTATGGTGCCGGTAGTTCCCATCGAACTTACAAAATGGGTGATTTTTCCATTTGTCATTTCCCATAATTCCGGACCTGTTGATTTGTAGTGGGCTAGATAATTGTCTTTATTTGCAAATTGGTCAAGCATGTAGTAACCAGATTGTTGTGATTTTTCTTCTGCATAATCCCTACAAGCTTCTATGGTATCCAACAAGATTACTTTTGCACCAAAAGCTTCCATGGTTTGGGTACGTTCTTTAGTCGCATTTGATGGCATTATTAGTTCTATTGGGATGCTGTAAGTACCTGCGATCATAGCTAAAGCAATGCCTGTATTACCGCTAGTGGCTTCTATCAATGTAGTGCCAGATTGAATATCACCACGATCTATTGCTGATTTTATCATATTCAATGCTGCACGATCTTTGACACTGCCTCCCGGATTGTGTCCTTCCATTTTGGCAAAAACCCTGACATTTTTTGAAGTATTAAGATGTACCAATTCTACAAGTGGTGTATTTCCTACTAGATCGCTGATTATCATGCGTTTAAATTTATATGCTTTTTTATATTGGTTGGGAATATCAGAAAAAACAACTTAAGTGGCTTAAACTCCAAAATCAATATAAACTAAATTATGATTATTTCTTCGAACGATTTCTTTTTTAAAACCTTTTATATAACACCAACTTTTTCGACAAACTTATTATCCGCATTGTGGTACACACGTGTACCCGAAGGAACAGATTTGGTCAGCCACACATTTCCACCTATGATACAACCTTCGCCTATGATAGTGTCTCCACCCAAGATAGTGGCACCCGAATAAATGACTACATTGTTTTCTACGGTAGGATGACGCTTGATACCAGCCATTTTTTTGTCGATGCTGATGGCGCCCAATGTTACTCCTTGGTATATTTTGACATGATCACCTATTATGGCTGTTTCACCGATGACAACTCCTGTGCCATGATCTATAAAAAAAGACTTGCCGATCGTAGCAGCAGGGTGAATATCAACCCCTGACTTGGAGTGTGCATGTTCTCCTAAAATTCTAGGTATCAAAGGTATTTGCAGGAGATGCAATTTATGGGCAATTCTATATATAAAAAGTGCATAAAATCCCGGATAAGCTCGCACTACTTCAAAAGAAGAATGAGCAGCGGGGTCACCGCCTACAAAGGCATCGATATCAAGCAAAAGATCGCTATAAATCTTAGGTAACGATGCAAAAAAAGCTTTAGCATTTTTATGACAATCTCCTTTTTTGCATGCTTTTGTCTTCAGCAACATTTTCTCCAACTCCTGCGATAAATGGTCTAATGCTTCTTGAATCTCTGATATACTTCCCATTCGTTGTTCTGAGACTTCTGGAAAGAGGATCTCCATAAGTCCATCAGCCCACATGGAGACAGTCTTACTTGACGGTACTTCGGGCGTTTGCCTGTGCTTTTCCATTAAATCCTCTAAAAACATATTATCCATTAAATGAAAACAAAGATTTTATCTACTTGTTTCTACAGATTGGGCGTAGGAATGAAGAAGTGAAGCTAGGAGTTAATACATGTTAAGCGCTCTTAACTCTTATTTCTCTTTCGCTCATTATTGTCCAAGATTTTAACCCAAAAAATTTACTCAAAAAAAGTTGGTGCCCAAATCCGGTAAACTATATTTATAATTAATTACCTCTTCGGTACTAACTTGATAATCGGACATATCATTTCTTCCAATGAGATACCACCATGTTGGAATGTATCTTTAAAGAAAT
>JBBRJL010000357.1:0-3864 GCA_038219375.1 Chitinophagales bacterium
TCTTTGGAATAAAATTTGTGCATTTTGTTACGCACACATTATTATGGTGGACTATTTTTTAGCACTTTATTAACAAGTAGCTCATCACAAATATGGTTGTTTTAGGGCAAAAAATCCATAAACGCACGCAAATAATTAAAAAACAATTTGAGCGTTGATTTTTAGACGATCGAAGTGATAGACTGCGACTATCGTGGAATCTGTATGCACAAGTTGAAAACTTGCGCCATAAACTTGATGTTATGAGATCGAAGTCAAAGACTTCGATCATCCCGACCGTGTTACAGCGCCTACCCTATTTCAAAACTATCAATTTATGTCTTGTTATTGCTGCACCTGATTTAATCACTACTTGGTACATACCATTTGTCAATTGATGCAATGGAATGTCTATGATATATTGTGGATGATCCTTCTCTATACTGATTGTATTACTAAACCATTTATGACCTGATGATGAATATATCTCCACCATGATATCTCTATCCAATAATCGCTCGACTTTCAAACTTACTTTATCAGCAGCTGGATTGGGATATAATGATGTTAAAAATATATTTCGATTATGTGATTTTATTTCAATAATATAAGAGAAAGTATAACTTCCGTCAAAATCAACTGTTTTGAGTCTATAAAAAAAGTTTAGACCTTCAGTAATCTTGGCATCATTAAATGTATAGGATACCAATACTATCGAAGTCCCTTTTGCATCAACACTTCCGATTTCCACCCAATTTGTACCATCTATACTTCGTTCTATACCAAAATATTCACTATTCAATTCATTGTACGTATTCCATCTCAGATCGTTTGAATTTGTTGTAACCATATATTTCCCACTAAAATCACCCAATTCTATCGGTAATGGACTTGCAAAAATCTGTACATCTACCGAAGCATAAGCAACACAATCGTCTGGACTTGTGACCATAAGATTATAGGTACCTGAATTTGCCATACTTACATTTGGGATTGTAGGATTTTTAGTGGGAGAATTAAAATTATTTGGACCTGTCCAAAGATACATCAGGCCATCACTCCAGTCGCCTGCATAAAGTTGCAAGGTTTCCATTTCGTACACGGGATCAACTAGAGGAATGACACCTGATGGTCCTTGAAAAATGGTCACTGTCACAGAATCGGTTTTGGGACAGCCATCTAAATTATATCCTGTTACAAAATATGTTGTCGTCGATTGTGGTTCTACATTAATAGAAGATGAAGTTTGTCCTATGGACCACAAATAAGTTGCTCCTCCACTTGCTGTAATCGTTACCACACCAAGGTCTTCGCAGTAACCAAAATCTCCCCCTGCAGAAACTATAGGGTTAGCTACAATATCAATAAATAAGGTATCGGTCAATGTATCACTGACTGTAAAAACATACTTGTATCTACCCCAGGCATTAGTTTGAAATTTGACCAAACTATGACCTAGTCCAATACTATCCAAAGTCGCACCCATAGGATTGGTAGGTAATGCTTTCCACACACCAAGACCACATGTACCAATAAGGGCACTCTCGCCTCCTGCACACGCATTTCTATTTTCCCCACCACTTGCAACATCACATCCACAAAGTTGATTGACCGTAACTTTGGTAGTGTCATGACATACACCATTAGACCATATTAAATAATATATCCCTGCATTGGAGAATTCGGTGACAATGGCATTGGGATTTGACAATGCGGAAAATTTGACATTACCTGCGCTTGTGGTGGCAAGGCTCCAAAAACCAGCATTCAAAGCATGTAAAAATGCAGTATCGGTAGTATGACAATTTAAGGTAATATCTGCTCCTGCGATTGGGTTTGTCAATACTTGATAAGTCACAATATTACTCGTATCTCTACAAATAGGTGCTGTGGTTTTGATGAATATCCTTCTAAATATATGGGAGCCAACATTCAAATTTGATATTTGATAATCTTTTGACGTACTATTTCCTTGTGCATTGACATAGGATTGATTATTTAACTTATATATCCATTGATAAGTACCTTGTATCGTACTAAGATCGCTCCCATTTATAGTGAGTGCACCAGTACTACTACAAAAGGATTGAACATTTGGCAAGGTCAAACTATTATTAAAATTGCAGATACAATCTGCTCCAGCTGTGATTGTCGTAGAGTCACTGCACCCATTAGATGTCCAAACAAGCATATACACACCGGGGGCCGTAAAACCTGAGACTGTAGTAATGGCCCTATTCTGTAGTGCTATAACTGCCGATCCGGGACTTCCCGTACTAATGCTCCACACACCAATCCCGAGTGCATTTATTGTAGCTGTACCAGATTGGTAACATGACACTGATTGGGCATCACCTGCTTCTGGTTTTGCATAGGCTTGAATACTTACCGTATCTTTACAACCTAGCGAATCTGATACAGTGACTGTGTACAGCCCACTATTAAGTGGTCCTGGATTTTGTATAGCTACATTCTGAATATTAGAATAAAAACCATCTGGACCAGACCAGCTGTAGGTGATAGGCGATTGGCAAGTATTAGTTACCGCATTAATATTTATATTCAGTCCAGTACTGCAAGAGCTTTCAAGTGATAAAATATTAGGTTTTGAAGGTAAAATAGATGGAGAGTTTGCACTATATTTATTACTTATTCCACCAAGTGTAAAACCGTTGCTAAAATCTCCACCGCCCATACCTTGAGCACTTGCACCGGGGTCAATATTGTTTTGAAAAACTCTGACACCCACACCACAATTTGTGATTGGACTCAATGATAAACTGAAAACTACAACTGTATCGCCCGTAGCCAGATTATTGTAAAATGAAGATGGTGAATTACTCGGTGTGACGCTATGGAAATCACTTTCTGGCTGGGCAGCAGGAGAATATACAGAACTATTGATATTCCATACACATGGATTTGTCCCATTGTACGTTTGATTATTCTGAATAGGATTATGCAGTTGGGCTATCTGAACTTGAGTGCCTGTGGGAACTACAACAGAATATTGGGAACCAAACTGAGCCCTTTGGATGGGTGAAGTTGCCGAACCATTCATAATGATAATACAACAATCAAATAAGCACGAATTTTCATTGTATCTAATGTGATAATTTACACTATTTACCTGAGAAAATCCAAAAATAAAGCTAAACGTACAAAATAGAAAAACTAGAATACTCGGTTTCCTGGGCATCGTATTTGGTTTTTTGGGGTATAACGCTTCGAAAGAACTCAAGTCAATATCAATATGATACTTACTAAAAGATACTCTTTACAAGAAAAGGACACGAATACTAAATGTCCACCCCTATGACATATATTAATAAATGGAAATTCAGTCCGCTCCAAAATACTCACTTTTTAATAATCAATCGTTTTTACCCCTTAATCCCCTAAAAGGGAACACCCCTACCCCTGAATGGTAATATATTGATTATCATATTTTTATATATTTATGATATTTAAATATACTCTTATAATTACTTTTCAGACTGGACTCAAAATTTAAATACATGGTGTCATATATAGTTGTATGTTAATACATTACATATAAAACAAAAAAGTACAAATATTATAAATGATAAATCCATGCTGAAAATACCAATTATCTGACAATGAATTGAATACCTAAAGGGAATCAAAGATTTCTGTCACTTCTCATTCTAAATTAGTTACTTACAGTTAAAAGAAATTAGATTGAGAAAAATTTACTTTAAGTATAGTATTATCTCTGTTCGGGCACTTGCTGGATAAAAAAGTTGAAATTTGATAATAATCCAATATTCAAAGGGAAGAGCAAAAGCTGACTGAACAACATATTTTTGTCATCATTCGGATTGTCGTATTTAGATTTTGCATTGAGGTCATAATCGCCTTGAT
>JBBRJL010000358.1:0-3860 GCA_038219375.1 Chitinophagales bacterium
AAGTGGTTTATTGAGATTAAGGTCTCTAAACGTCATTATAACAATTTTGTAAAATAAAGTGCAAAGGTAGCTAAAAATCTCTTGCCAGCCTAAAATCAAGTATTCAGCAAGATTTCGAATGTTTTGAAACTTAAAAAAATTAGCTTAAAAAAAGTCTTTTAGAACAGTAAATCTACAATAAATAAACTTCCGAATATCAAACTTGCCACACCATTAGTCGTAAAAAAAGCTAGATTGATGCGGGATAAATCATTGGGTTTGATAATAATGTGCTGATAAATCAGAAGTAAAATAAAAATAAATAGCCCTAGACCAGCTATCAAACTGACTGATTCAAATGTTTGTGTGGATAATATCACTGCGGATACGATCAAACAGATACAGATAAAATGCATTGCTGATGACAGGTCCATCGACCTTTGTGTACCGAAAACGACAGGTATGGAATGTAGTTTTTGTGACCTGTCAAATCCTTCGTCTTGGAGGGCATATATCACGTCAAATCCTGCTACCCAAAACAAAACTGATGCGCCAAATAATATTGGAATCATATCAAAATGTCCAGTCACTGCCAAAAAAGCACCAATCGGTGCCAAAGCTAAGCCAAGACCCAAAACGAGATGACACCAAGCGGTAAACCTTTTTGTGTACGAGTAACCCAAAATGACAAGCAAAGCTACGGGACTTAAGATAAAACAAATCGTATTAATAAAATATGTGGTGGTGATAAACAACAATGAATTAGCTATCACGAACCAAAAGGCAGCATTTTCAGGTACTAATCCTGATGGAATTTCTCTTACTACCGTTCTAGGATTATTAGCATCAATATCTCTGTCCAACCATCTGTTGAATGCCATGGCTGCGCTCCGAGCAAATACCATACATAGGATGACCGATACAAATAAAAGTGGCTGAAAATCTGTTCCTAAAATCTTATATCCAAGAAAAAAACCAATCATAGCAAATGGTAATGCAAAAACAGTATGGCTAAACTTGATAAGGGATAAATAATTTTTCAAAAATAAAGATATTTAAATTGAATGTAATTGTTCAGTATTTTAACTGCTGATAGTTATACCAATAATCCATACAAAAAAGTCAAAAAATTAAACCTAAAAAAAAAGCTGCTCTGCAAAACAGAACAGCCTTTTTTATCAGATTGTTTAACAATTGTCAATTATTGAGCAGCTGCCTCACCTTCTTTTTTATCTACTTTACCTTTGATAGTCAAATATGTATCAGCAGGATCAGTGTTAGCAGTGATGGTAACTTTTTTAGTGTCGTCTTTTCCACCAACTCCACCTTTACCTTTAGAGTCAAAGATTACTTTAATTTCACCTGACTTACCTGGAGCGATAGCATCTTTTGGCCACTCAGGAACAGTACAACCACAGCTACCTTTAGCATTGCTTATGATAAGTGGCTCTTTACCAGTGTTTTTGAATTTGAATACGTGTGTTACTTTGTCACCATCCATTACTTTACCCCAGTCGTAAGTATCTTGCTCAAATTTGATCGAAGTAAGTGGACCTGTTGGAACAGGAGTAACTGGTTCACTTACAGTCATTGGATCCGCTGCATTTAATGTAGAACCATCTGTGGCTAATGCTGCATCAGTAGTACCTTCAGTTGCTACTGTTGCGTTTGCATCATCTGCTGCTTTTTCTTTACATGAAGTAAATGCGAAAACGGTAGCGATAACTAAAACCGTTAATAAATTAAAACTTTTCATTATTGATTAATTTTTAAAAATTACGAAACTTGATTAAATACTGTCACAAAATTATATGTAAAAATGATATATTCTATACTTCTGTTTCATGTAGCGTACCGATTAACAAGTAATTAACAGAAAACAGAAAGGTTTAACAAGCACTATTATTTTTGACCTAACCAAGTGGTAAATTCTGACCTGTTTTTTGCACAAAGGCAAGTGTCTTTAGTCAATCCACCTTTCCTTGCAGCAGCTACTCCGTACTTTATGAAGTGTATAGACTCCTTCGAATGGGCATCAGGATTGATAGATACTAAGACATCTCTTTTCATACAATAATGAATCCAGGTCCAGTCTAAATCCAATCTTTGTGGGTTGGCATTCAGCTCCATCACTACACCATTTGCAGCACAAGCATCTATCACTTTTTTATAATCTATAGGATATCCTGACCTTGCTAGTAATAATCTACCTGTGGGATGGCCCAAAATTCTTGTATATGGATTTTCAATGGCTTTTATCAGCCGTGAAGTAGCCCTCTCTTCGTCCATATTCAACACGGAATGGACAGATGCTATCACCAAGTCAAATTCCTTGAGTATCTCATCTCTATAATCCAAGGATCCGTCAGAAAGAATATCGCTTTCGATACTCTTAAAGACACTAAAAGTATCGTCGTATTTTTGATTAAGTTGGTCAATTTCACGCCACTGCATCAAAACCCTTTCTTCTTGCAAACCACCAGCATAACCAGCAGATTTAGAGTGGTCAGATATCACAAAGTATTCATAACCAGAAGCTTTGACGTAATCACTCATTTGTTCTAAACTATGTAGGCCATCGCTGTAAGTCGAGTGATTGTGGATAATCCCTTTGATGTCGGTGACGTCTATGAGTTTTGGTGGCATCAACCCATTTTTGTACAGTTCAATTACTTCTTTATTTTCTCGATATTCAGATGGTATAAATTGGATACCTTTGCTATGGAAAATTTCTTCTTCAGAATGATAGTTGGATTCAGAAATACTCATATTGTCTAAGAACTCTAGGGATCCTGAACGTCTAAATAATTCAAGATAAAACGATAATGATTCTGTGTGGTGAATGGTCAACGGAATGCCATGGAAGGACAGGATATCATTATCATTTTCAACGCCTATTTCGTGTAGCATTGGGTTTAAGATATTGATTTCTGTGGTACTTAAGATTTCAATCCCTGAAACTTCTGGCATTTTCCGCCTGAGGTCTTCACATAAAGAAAACGATTGATCTGGAAATGACAGTACCAACTTTTCTACAATAGTTTCAGCATGGTGTATCACATGGGCGTACAAAAATTTGCCACGAGCATCCATGAAATACTCAATTTTGCCTTTTATTTCTTCTTGTAGTTTCTCTCCAAAACCCTTATAACATATCAGTCGATTTTCATTGCACGCGTAAAGTAATTCACCAATGGCAGTGATTTCCATTTCCTTCCATATCTGTTTGACTTTTTTGGGACCGAGGCCTTTTATTGACAACATCTCTTGAATACCTACTGGTGTGATTTCCTGATATTTCTGAAGGAGCTGCATTTCTCCTACTGTGACTAGTTCTTCTATTTTGTCAGCTATTGCGTTGCCTACTCCGGGAATTGATGCGATATTTTCTTTGCCCATGGTACTGAGATCACCTTCTAGTTTCCTGAGACTTAGGTATGCATTGGCGTAAGAACGTATTTTAAATGGATTTTCATCGTGCAATTCCATCAATTTTGCCAGAAGATCAAATTTATTGGCTATTTGTTTGTTGTTGAGCATAAGTGGTTTGATTTACCAAAATGCAAATGTAGTGATATCTTTGGTTTTACAAAAATGGGAGTGCCGTAGTTGCTAAGAAGGTTAAAGAATTACGATTGAAATTAAGATTATGGTATTAGCTAAAACATATATTAAACTTCGTGACCTATACGGGCGACCATCCTGTCGCTGACACAATTTCAGTATCTGTTAATTTACCTAATTTTTTGAGATTTTTAGCCAATTTCAATTTTTGCCTATTTTCGCCAGTCTTTTCTCCATGTTCTTCTCCACGTTTTTCAGCATCATAGATGAAAGCCTTTTAAGTACTTATAATATCCCAATATTTGTCATACTGCTCC
>JBBRJL010000359.1:0-3859 GCA_038219375.1 Chitinophagales bacterium
ACCATGGTCTATTGGTGGGTAAACCAAGAGGCGGTAATTATCATTGGATAGATAATCATCTAGTGAAAGCAACAAGATTTAAAGGTAAATTTACCGATCTTGTCTTAAAGAATGCCACTATCGAAGTATTTGAGTCTTAAAATAATCACTATCGACGGAAGCAATCATCCAGCTTTGTTATGGTTTGCTTCCGTTGGTTATTATCAATCATCACGATCTTTAAAATGTTATCTCACAAAAGCAAAATTTTCGTCACTGGTGCTACAGGCTTTTTGGGTAGTTATATTGTAAGACAATTGTTGGATGATAAGTATGAAAATATCACTTGCCTGTCAAGGAGAAATAGCACCAAAGACCTTACATCAGATTTTTACCATAAAGTCACTTGGGTAGATGGTGATATACTTGATGTGCCATTTCTATCTGAAGTATTGCAAGGGGTAGATTGTATTATCCACGCCGCTGCCATTGTTACATTTTCCATCAGAGAGAAAAAAAAGATGATCCAAACAGCCGTGGATGGCACTGCCAATCTTGTCAATATAGGATTGGAATGTGATGTCAAAAAATTTGTACACATAAGTTCGATAGCAGCGATAGGTCGCAAAAAGCCTATCGAAGACATTTCAGAAAAAATGATCTTCAGTCATAGCAAATATAATACGACTTATGGCTTGTCAAAATTTCTAGCTGAACAAGAAGTATGGCGAGGCCACGCAGAAGGACTTAATGTGACTATCCTGAATCCATCTATGATCCTAGGTGCAGGCAGATGGTCGTCTTCATCCGTTCAGATATTCAAAAAAGTAAAGAACGGCCTTTCCTACTATCCGTATGGTACTAATGGTTGGGTCGATGTTCGTGATGTGGCAAATGCTGTCGTAATATCCGTAAGCGAACTATACAACGGCGAGCGATTTATCATTAGCGCAGAAAATCTACCATACAAATCCATCATGGAAGACATCGCTGTAGGGCTAAATGTCAAGGCACCTGATAAAAAAGTAAATATGAATCTTGCTGGCATCGTATGGCGACTCGAAGCTATAAGATCTTACTTCACAGGCAAGAATCCTGCCATCACTAAAGAAACCATACAAAGTACTTCGGTTATATCTAGGTACGATAATACAAAATCAAAAGAAATACTAGGCCTACAATATCGACCTATCAAGGATACCATTAAGGAAAGCTGCGAAGTCTTCAAATCTACAATAGAAAAAGGGGTTGGCATATTTTGACTCGTACCCTAATGTTCTTGTAAAATTTGTCATGTTCTATATGATTCAATTTGCAAACAGAGCGACCACAGCCTATTGGACTTGCAAATTTGTTTGCATCAAGGCAGGAATCTCAAATGAACATTAATTAACAATTAAAACATCTTTTAAACCATAAAACCAGTTCCGCAATTAATCCGATTTAGCATTTCCGCATATCATCAGATACCACAATTCAGCAAATTAACAATCAAAAGTACTTATCCCTGATCAAATAGTCTTTCACATATTCTTCTACACCTTCTTCTAGGCTGTAGAATGGTTTTGTGTAGCCTGCTGACCGGAGTTTTGCCATATTGGCTTCAGTAAAATATTGGTAAGTATCCCTGATGTCAATGGGTGTATCTACGTACGATATGTTTTCAGGTAAGCCCATAGCAGCAAAAGTGTTTTTGGCCAGGTCTAGAAAAGTACGTGCCTTACCAGTACCAAAGTTGTAAATGCCACTATCTGTTGACTGATTTTGGATAAAAAATAAGATAATGTCTAGGATGTCTTTCACATAGATAAAGTCCCTGCTTTGGTGTCCATCTGCATAGTCCGGCCTGTGAGATTTAAACAGTTTCATACCACCTGTATCTCTGATTTGGTGGAAGGTGTGGAAGATGACAGATGCCATTCTTCCCTTGTGGTATTCATTTGGGCCATAGACATTAAAAAATTTACAACCTATCCAGAAAGGCGGTTTTTCTTCTTGACTTAGCGCCCAAAGATCAAATTGTTGTTTGCTATCTCCGTAGGGGTTTAGTGGCTTTAAGAGATGTATATTTTCATGATTGTCATCAAATTTTAGGTTGCCATCACCGTAGGTAGCTGCGCTAGATGCATAGACCATAGGTATTTGTTTGCGGGCACAAGCAGTCCAGATTCTTTTGGAATAATTGACATTCAGCTGGTCAAAGATGCCTGTATCAAGAAGCGTTGTATCCGTTCTCGCACCGATATGAAGCACTAAATCTACCTTCTGCGTCGTCTTCTCAAACCAATCCAAAAATATATCACGATGCATCCACTCACGTACAGCCTTGTTGTCGGTGTTTTTGTCTTTATATAGCTTGTAGAAATCATCTACTACGACAATTTCTCTATTGAATCCAGATTGATTGAGATGTGTAAGTAGACACGAGCCTATAAATCCCGATACTCCAGTAAGTATAATCATAACATTCATTTTTTGACAGTGGCAAAGATATGTTTTATATCTATTTTTCAATCAATAGGTGAAGACTCAATTCAAAATAAAAAGAATCCACGCTATAATTAACCCAAATATGCTTAATTTTGTCCATGGTTACGAAATACTCTCGGCTAAGAAGTATCCAATAGGCATTCACTTATTTCTGATAATTTTAAATATCCAATACTTTAAATGATTTTAAAAAATATTTTTCTTTTTAACCTTGTCATTTTCATGAATATTTCTTGGGCGCAAAGCCTAGATACTTTGGTGAAAACGATTACTCTAGGTGAAGACACTGTTTATTTGAAAGTATATACAAAGCCAGGTAAAAACATCGTCTATGCGCATGTCCATGAAAATGAAGAGGCTTCACTAGCGGCAGGAATGGAAATTCTGAACAAACATGGGGGCAAACTATTTACCCTTTCCCATTCTATAGATACCACCAATAGAAATGTCACTTTTGATTACAAGAAAACAACTTTTCAATTTGACCCAAATAGGATATATACCAAAAATGATAGTGTCCTTGTAAATAATATAAAAGTAATCAACGGTAAAGGAAAGGTAGATGCAAAAGTAAAAAAAGATGTGCGAAATCTTGCTAATCTGATTTGGAAAGAAACAATGGGCTCAGATCTCATCGTGGCGCTTCATAATAATAAAAACACACCAGCTACATTCAAGACCTTGTGGTTTTTTATCAATAACTACGAGCCCGAATCTTACAGTATTACTTCATATATAAAAAAGTCAGAATACTCTAGCGATTCTAATAAATCTTGTGCGGAAATTTACATCAATCCGAGATTAAATAATAGTGAGTTTTTTATTGTAACGGAGCAAAGAGACTTTGATTTGTTTTTACAAAAGCGATATTCAGTTGTCCTTCAGAATGCCGATCCTGTAGATGACGGTTCTATGTCAGTATTTGCATTTAAGAACCATAGACGGTATATCAATGCTGAAGCTAAAATGGGTAAAATAGCAGAACAAACAGAAATGCTCGAACTCATCCATAAGGAGCCAAATAACATAGAATAAGAAGCGATGCTAGTGCTGGCTTAAGATAAAGAACTTAATGGAATGTGGTTCTTTTTCCAAATCTCTGCGTTAAAAATACTCGCTGTAAAGTTGTCTTTGCTGTGGCGTAGCGGTTACAGTTCAGAACTAAAATCATTTGCGATGATTTTTTAATGCTCTTCATGTTTTTTGCGCCTTGAGCTTTGAAAAAATAACTGCCATTATAATTTAACTAACTTAAGTTTCGGTGATAATTTTAAATCCTATTAATTTATATTTCAATTTGACTGTGTGTATAACATTTATCACATTTTTAAAAGCGGCTGTTTTATCCTTCATCGTTTTAAGACAAAATATACTAATCTCTTTTATACTT
>JBBRJL010000360.1:0-3851 GCA_038219375.1 Chitinophagales bacterium
ATATCCAAGCTTTTCTCTTGAAGGTCATTGGATAAGCGTCAATTCAGATGGAAAGACAGGATTTTTTTTTGATGGATTTTTTATCAAAATTACCACCTTTAAAGCTTATTAACAATGCCGGTATTTACGCTGTGGAATCAATTCAGGAATGGGCGAGTAGAGAATTTGGCTTACTAAAGACAAGTAAATTAAATAGCGACACTTGGGGTGGTGACTTTACAAAAAGCCAATCAATATATGACAATGGAATGATTATAACCACAGAAGTAAGTCAAGGGAAATTTTGGGAACAAGTTATTATTCCTAACGCTAACCTAAATGATGGATTTTTATTCTTCAATGTAAAAAACAGTTTTTTAAATTGAAGAATATGGAGATGACCGAAATCATAATAAGCAGATTTTTACTCCGTATATTCAAAATAATGAAAATACCATTATTTTTTTTCCTGATAGTCCGTCAGAAACTGAAATAATTGAAAATGGATTCATCCTAATCATGAACAGTAGTGGTGAATGTTAATGGAGATTCTGCTGTAGTCGTCTATCTTTTTTATAAAAAAACTAAAAATTATTTTTATGTATCTAAACGACAGAAATACAAATTAAATATTTCTTATATTTTGAGTATTGAGAAAATAAGCTATCTTTGTTTGGATTTACATTTACAATATAATTGGTTCATTCGATCCCAATGACAAAGCCATCTTTGTAAATGGCGTCAGAAATCAAGAATATCTCCTAAGTAGTAAAATCAAAATCTCTAAGTGGACTTAGGAACTTTCTGAGTGTACTTGGTGGTAAAATACTTCAATGTATAATAATGACAGAATTGATGTTTTGATCTTCATCGCGTTCCTGAAGTTCATTACCTGGATCAATGATCCAATTGTGCCCATCTATGATAAATTTATAATAATGTTTGCCAGGCGGAAGTTTCTGAGTGACCTTCCATCCGTCTTTTGTTTTGATACATCGCACACCTTTGCCATCCCAATTATTAAAGCTTCCTGAAAGAGCAACTGTTTTGGCGCTACCGTAACCTTTTAAATAAAATTGTTCATCTTTGCCTACCACTAAAATGGAGTTATAAGTGTAATGTTGGTTCTGCACCTCATAAGGATTGTTAGGGTCAGTGATCCATTCTCCATCGACGATAAACTTATATTCGTAAATACCAGGAGTCATTTTTAGCATTATTTTCCAATCTTTGCCCATCCGTAACATTTTTATTGCTTGTTCGTCCCAATCATTAAATGAACCAGACAATATGACTTCTTTGGCACTACTCCTACCCTTTAGTGTAAACTCAACATTACCATTTGGATTGACCTTTGCAGGTTCGTCTATGATATCGCTGCTTCCTTGTTTTTCCCTTTCTGACAAGGGGAAATTCCAATAGGATATATCTATTTTGAACTTATCTTCAAGGTTAAATACTTTGTCAAAATGCATTAACTTTTTATGGAGTTGATAGGTATTCACACCCGTTTTTTGCATCGTCCAACCATCTTTTTCCCATTGTAAAAATAAACCTGAATTTATGACCGCAGCCAAATCAAAGTTTTTAAAATCAGCCAAAGCAATACATGCTTCATCCAAAGAATTGATACAAGACGCATGAAATTTGATATACACATCTTCTTCGTTGATCTCACACCGAGAAAAAGGTATGTCTTGAGCCAATGCCATGTGACATTGAAAAACAACTAATAATAAAAGAAAATTTTTGAACATCATGGATTTATTAGTTTTAACTGATGCAAATATAACTTTTGTTTTTTATAATTGATACTAAATAACCAAGGCGATAAAAATTCGAAGCCCAAAATCCCATCTAGATTGGTCTTGTAAATCCTATTGAGATTTTCCATACTCATCAGCACGGTGGCCATGGTGGCACATCTATAAATTTCCAAAATCGCAACTCGATACAGCCGTCCTGCCAGTACTTCACTTTCTTTACCATCTGACCCCGAAAGCCGTATGGTTCTGATAGGATTAAATTGTGTCATAATATCTTTTGATCTTTTTAGGTCCAATAAGTTTATTTCAGCACCCGAATCTATGCCAAATTTTTTCTTGACTCCATTTACTGTAACATCAATGACCGGTATAAAATTCCCTAAAGTGAATGGTAAACTATCTTTTTTGTCCAAAATAAAAGGCATAGGATCAATAACATTGCCCTTACCATCAACCCTAGACAAAGATATAAATCGTCCCCGATAATTAAACATGATTTCAAAATCTTTGAGCAAATCATAACCGATCAGTCCAAGTATTTTAATATCCTTTTTGAGTTCAATAGACGACAAGTTTACCACATCCGCATTTACATCCCGAAAATCCAAATCATCAACTAAAATATTATTATTATACCTGACTGTCAAAGCTTTACCCCGTCCTGACAAACCATAATATCCACGAGAATCATCTATGACACCTTTGAAATGTTGGCTATTGAGGACAAGGCCTTCTGCCCCGGTATCTATGATAAAATTACCAATAGAATCATTAATTTTAGCTTGAATAATGATCAAACCACCATTCAATGTAAATGGGACAATATATCCATTTTTAACTTGCATGACTGGAATAGCGAAGGACTTAATATGATTAGCATGCATCTTCAAGCAAAGAAGCAAAGAAAAACACAAACCAAATATTTTTATATAAATCGCCACCCAATTATTTTGATGGTCAAATGTAGATGATTTACACTAAATATTCTATAACAAAGATGTAATCTTAGACCAACGAATGGAAATTATGGATAGGAGTATTTTTAGCAATAAAATCTTCTTGATTGTCTTCTTTTCTTTACTATAAAAAATGAAGCCAATCCTTTTTGATTTTTCATGCTCTCTCGGCCCATCTTGCAGCAATAATACTCACGATCAATATTTGTAAAGCATGAAAAATCATCAACGGTAGCAAGATCATGGCTATCGGAAAAGATGCAGGAAACAGAATTTTAGAAAATACAGTGCCATGTACCAATGATTTTTTAGTACCACAAAACTGTGCGGTAATCTTGTCTTCAATGGTAAATTTTAATCGATCTGAGACAAAGCCTATGATAACAAACACCATAAAAAATAATGCCAAACATGCTAAAGAGATAAAAACTAAGTCTAACAAAGCTATGGATGCAAAAATACCTTGATCAAAAGCAAAAGCGAAACTTTTGTATATGATCATCAGGATAACAGACTTGTCAAACATAGAAAGTTGAGTCGCAAACCGCACTACAAATTTCCCAAAAAATGGTTGTAATAAAAGTCCCAGAATAACCGGCATCAATATCTCAGTGACTAATTTGAAATAAACATCTGTCAACTGAAAATCTCCTGAACTTTGAACCATAAAAAATCCCATCCACAGTGGTGTAATAACGATACCTAAAAGTCCTGATATGCTCGCATTAAAAATAGCAGCAGGAATATTGCCTTTGGCCATGGCAACCATTACGACTGATGAAGACACGGTAGAAGGCAAAGCAGCCAGAAACAGAAATGACAACCATACTGTCTGATCTTGTTCGGTTCTGATAGTCGGATAAAATGCAAGCACAATCAATGGAAAAATGAGAAATGTAGAAAGCTGCACTAAAACGTGTAACTTCCAGTTTTTTAGGCCACTTTTTAACTTCTCCTTACTCAACTTCAGACCATAAAAAAAGAATATCAAAGACACTCCGATACTTGCTACCTTATCTAATGGTACGGGACTTTCACTCCTACCCCATTGTGGAAAGATATACGACAGGACAACAACAGCTATGATGGCCAAAACAAAGTTATCAATTTTTACCTTCATTTTTTATTTTTTTCACCTCCAAAGGGATCT
>JBBRJL010000361.1:0-3845 GCA_038219375.1 Chitinophagales bacterium
CAAGTTTTCTGTCTTTATTTATTGAAATATTGTAAGAAATAGTGTTTGTCCCTTTATTATTATGTTGTAAAGTTGGGTTAAAATTAAAATCAATATTTAATTTACTAAAGACTTTACCATTAGTAATATCATCATTTAAAAACCGATAGTTTTTGCTTTGTTCGTCGCTTACTGGTATAAATTTTTCGGTAAACTGAAGAAAACAAAGTGCAAGACCATCTAATATACTAGTCTTTCCTGCTCCATTATTACCAATAAGCATAATGAAGTTGGAATCAGGAAAATCTACTTCCAGATTTTCAAACAATCGAAAATTTTCAAACCTTATTTTTTTGATCTTCATACCACAAAGATATGGTAACCAGTATAATATAGACATTTATTGTGCTAAAAAAAACTATTTCACCCCAATTTTGATCTTCTCAACTCAAAAATTCGTAATTCACCTTTCATATTTAAATCAATACCTCCCATCCTTCACAAACGGTAGCTTCTCCATCTTACTCAACTCGAGACTCGACTAGCCGAAATCAACATCCAATTGCTAATAATACATTCTGACTCCCGAAACAAATGGCCAAGCACCTTGCATCTACCTTATTTTTCTATAGAAGCGAACCCCAAACCTTATCCCCATCCAACCATTTTAGCTTTTTTAGATAGAAGTAATTAATAAATTCCTACCTTTGCACCTTCAAAATAGATATTATGCAGATGATTAATATTACACTTCCCGATGGCAGTGTGAGACAATACGAACAAGGTGTATCAGCGATGGGTATCGCTCTGTCGATAAGTGAGGGCTTAGCTAGAAACGTGCTTGCAGCATCTGTCAATGGCGAAGTGTGGGACGCAAATAGAGCTATCGAGACGGATGCCAACGTGAAACTATTCACTTGGAATGATAAAGAAGGCAAGGCTACCTATTGGCATTCATCGGCGCACTTGATGGCTGAGGCTCTTGAAGCGCTACATCCTGGTATAAAATTTGGGATTGGTCCAGCTATTGATAATGGATACTATTATGATGTAGATTCAGGAAGTATGACATTAACACCCGCAGATCTGCCAAAAATAGAAGAAAAAATGCTCGAACTGGCACGTACCAAAAGTGAGTTTGTGCGTAAAGAAGTTTCAAAAGCCGATGCCATTGCATACTTTACAGAAAAAGAAGATGAGTATAAACTGGAATTGTTAGAAGGTCTAGAGGATGGTAAAATCACTTTCTACACCCAAGGCAATTTTACTGACTTGTGCCGTGGACCACACATTCCCGACACATCCAATATCAAAGCGGTCAAACTTATGAGTCTCGCAGGCGCATACTGGCGTGGTGATGAAAAACGTAAGCAAATGACTCGGATTTATGGTATTACGTTCCCAAAACAAAAGGAACTTACTGAATACTTAGAATTACTCGAGGAAGCAAAAAAACGTGATCACCGTAAGTTGGGTGCAGAATTGGAATTGTTTATGTTTTCTGAAAAAGTAGGTCAAGGCCTCCCTATATGGTTGCCTAAAGGTACTCAACTTAGAGAGAGACTTCAGAATTTTTTGAGAGTAGAACAAGAAAAACAGGGCTACCAAATGGTTGTTACTCCTCACATAGGTAGTAAAAGCTTGTATGTCACTTCTGGACACTATGAAAAATATGGTGCAGATAGCTTCCAACCTATCAAAACACCAAAAGAAGGAGAAGAATTTTTGTTAAAACCAATGAACTGTCCTCATCACTGTGAGATATTCGGCTACAGACCAAGGTCGTACAGAGAGCTTCCACTTAGGATAGGTGAGTTCGGTACTGTATATAGATACGAACAAAGTGGTGAGTTACACGGATTGTCTCGTGTGAGAGGCTTCACACAAGATGATGCACATATCTTCTGTACAGTAGATCAAGTAAAAGGCGAGTTTCTAAAAGTACTCGAATTGACTACCATGGTCATTAAAAAAATGGGTTTTGACAATTTTACAGCCCAAATATCTCTTAGAGATCCTGAAAAACCAGAAAAATATATTGGCTCAGATGAAAATTGGGATGCAGCCGAAAAAGCTATCATTGAAGCCGTAGGTGCTTTCGATCTAGAAACGACAACAGTGCTCGGTGAGGCAGCATTTTATGGTCCAAAGCTAGATTTTATGATCAAAGACGCCCTGGGTAGATCGTGGCAGTTGGGCACCATTCAAGTAGATTATAACCTTCCTGAAAGATTCGAACTTGAATACATAGGATCAGACAATCACACACATCGTCCGGTGATGATACATAGAGCACCTTTCGGATCTATGGAGCGTTTCATCAGCATCATGATTGAGCACACGGCAGGTAAATTTCCATTGTGGCTTACACCTGATCAGTTCGCTTTACTACCTATCTCAGATAGGCTTTTGCCATATTGTGAAGAGCTACAAGCAGAGTTGGCAAAACATGATATTCGTGGTTTTATAGACGATAGAGCTGAATCTATAGGTCGTAAGATCAGAGACACAGAGTTGAAAAAAGTACCTATTATGTTGATAATTGGTGACAAAGAATATGAAAACGGTCAAGTATCTGTCAGAAGACAAGGTCATGGAGATGTCGGCAGTATGTCAATAGCTGAATTTGTAAGTTATTTTGCCACTGAATTGGAAAAACAAGGATAAGGTTTATTTGATAAACTAGAATATTAATTCAATAAAATGCGGGCAGCAATCCTCACAGTAGGTGACGAAATCTTGATAGGTCAAGTGGTAGATACAAACTCCGCTTGGCTAGGTCAACATTTGTCTGAAATAGGCATTACGGTTAAAAAATCTTGGTCAGTAGCTGATACCCATGATGAAATAACTTTGGGTTTGGTCCAAGCATTGGACGAAGCAGACATTGTTTTTATGACTGGTGGACTTGGCCCTACCAAAGATGACATGACCAAAAAAGCAATTGCTGATTTTTTGGGTGTCGAAATGTTTTTTCATCAAGACACCTACGATCGTATCAAAAGAATATTTGACAGAATGGGACGTAAGATGTCTCCTGCACACGATGACCAATGTCTCATGCCCGAAGGTACACAGATTCTCACTAACAGCATGGGCACGGCACCGGGTATGCTTTTCAGGCACCAAGGGAAAATCATCATATCTATGCCTGGTGTTCCTTACGAAATGAAAGCCATCATGACCGAGGAAGTACTCCCTGTGTTATCCGCACAAGTAGATACAACCATCGTCCATAAAACAATAATGACCACCGGAGTTGGTGAGACAACCATCGAAAATGAGCTTTCAGATATCATTGCCACATTCCCATCATTCCTTAAAATAGCTTATTTGCCATCTTTGGCACAAGTAAGATTACGATTAAGCGCCACAGGAAATGATAAATTATTATTGAATGAAACAGTAGATAATTTTTCCAATCAAATCTCTGAAAAGCTTCATGATGTCATATATGGTTACGGTAACACTTCTTTAGAAAAAGAGATCGCCCTATTGTGTACCGATAAAAATATAAAAATCGGTATGGCGGAGAGTTGTACGGGTGGACATATTTCTAGTAAAATTGTTTCAATACCGGGATCTTCATCTTTTTTTATAGGTAGTGTCGTTTCATATTCATACGAATCAAAAGTAAAGCTACTCAATGTAAATCCTGAAACGCTCACAACTTATGGCGCCGTAAGCGAAGAGACAGTCAAAGAAATGGTAGACGGTGCACTTGAAACTCTTAATGTAGACGTAGCTTTGTCTGTATCAGGTATAGCAGGACCTGACGGAGGGACACCTGAAAAACCTGTAGGAAGTATATGGATTTGTGTCGGGAATAGACAAAATAAGGTCACTTATCTCCTTAAATCTGGTAA
>JBBRJL010000362.1:0-3840 GCA_038219375.1 Chitinophagales bacterium
CTCCAAAGAAAAAACCAGGCCAAACGCCGGATCTTCATCTTCACAGATAAAGTGCTCTACCGGGCCAAAAAACTCCTTTAACTGGGCAGTATCGCAGGTGGGGAGGAAGATGCGGAGGACTGATGGGTCATAAAACCTAAAAAAGTGCTCTTTTTTCTCAAAATCTTCTACTTTAAGAAAATTGCGTAAATGCTTTATAAGAATCTCGAATCCCCCGTTAAAACTTATGAAAATCCCAAAGCCTATATAAGATTTGTAACTATTTGTTCTTTTTAAGTTCCCAAGAAATAAAAGGTATGCTGCGTTTCTAGAAACACTATTTGGCAAAACTCCTTTATACAGATCTTCGCTTCTACCAAAAGAACCTAAAACAGATTCTATATTTTCTCTAACGGCGAAACCGTCAATAATAAAATAAGTAATTTTGCTTTTCATAGCATTACATCATATTCTTTATTATCAC
Organism: Chitinophagales bacterium; assembly: GCA_038219375.1. Lineage (GTDB taxonomy): Bacteria > Bacteroidota > Bacteroidia > Chitinophagales > Saprospiraceae > OLB9. The sequence continues at coordinate 464 of JBBRJL010000362.1, forward strand.
AAAATAAGAGGCAACTAAAATCATGGCAATAATGAGAAAGCTCAATATAAAAATCAAAAACCGGTAATTTTTCAACGCCAATTTTTAAAAGTATTGCAACTATTTTTTCTTCACTGAGGAAATACTTATGTTCAACAATTTCAATTTCATCAATTCTGTAAACAATTAAAATTTCTTTTGGTAATCTTCTAAATTCTAGGGTATTAGCTGGGTCTTCAAATGTAAACTGCTGGCCATCTAAGAAAAAAACTGATATACCAATTAAGGTATATTGGGTTGGAATCGTAATTCTGGATGTTATGTCCTTCCTAAATAGAGATGTCCAATAAAAAGGAGGTTTTGTAGTAAAAAAAGCACCCTCCTTAAAAAGTTGCGGCGCTTTTGACTTTACCATATCATAACAGTAATCTTTAACATTGTTAAATCTAGGATTTAAGTATGTGGGATTAAAATCAGGATCTATTTTACAAACATCATGAAAAATTTCTTTTGAATAGTATTTACCCTGAATCCATACAGAAACAAATCCCTTGGGAGAAAGACCAAAATTTAGTTTTGAAACAGTATTTTCCTGAAGATCAAAACCAGGATTAAGAGCCTGAAGATAACATTCTTTAACAGTGTCTGGAGATAAATCAAAACCTCCAAAATAACAAGTATTTTCTACAAAGGAAAGCCATTGAATTTTGAATGCAATTGGCAAAAAATCAAACTCGTTCAGAATTAAATTGGATTGACCAATACCCCAACCAGAAGAAATAAATTGATATTGAGGAATTTGCACTTCTTTTCCGTCCTCAAGCAATATCAAACCATTGAGAATCATTGCTGGATACTTTTCTGGGGAACATTCTGTGGGGTTTAATAAAAACATCGTTAAAAATTTATTATAATAATATTTCTATTCATCTATATGAACCATCCTTACCAGCTGTTTTGAACTATCTAACTTGGATTTAAAAGCCTCAATTCCAAATGCTGTATAATTCATAGATGAAAAATGAAAATAATCTGGCTTTACCTTTTTTAGTTTGGTCATATCATAAGTATGCTCTCTTAATAACGAAGAATTTTCACTTGAAAATTTAATCTTATTACTGGGATACTTTTCTTCAATATCACCTGCTATATCTGCAAGTTCGTCTGGTATTTTGGTATCTGATTTCTCGTCGAATTTCAAAGCTGTTTTGCCCGCGGCATCTCTCATAATTTTAAGTGAAATATGTGAATACCCTTTTTTAACAAGCTTTCGTTTTAAAAATACTTGGTATCGGTAAACTCCGATGAAGGTTGTATAATCTTTATTGTGTATTGACTCAATAGAAAAATCAGCCTTTATATGAGCACAGCAATTCTCATCATATTCATTGGGAATCCATCCCTCATCTTTAAGCCATTTTAAATGATTTTCTGCTTCCTTCTTCCCTGGATTATCTTCATAGTCACTTTTAGTTGGTGGCGATTTCAAATCAACCTTCCAAGTAATTACACTGCTTATTGGTTTATCTTCGGCTTCGATATCTTCATAACTTCCACCAATGTCTGCATGTGCTCCAGGAATTAGATATTCGCCTACACCCCATGTTTTTGCTAGTGTTAATGGAAAATTTTTGCGAAATTCATCTAAAGCACAGAGGTGTAAGAATCCAATAAAGGGGGGTTTTGGCATTTTTAAATTTAACCACCAAAAATTATCTCTCTCACCTAAAACTGCCATCAATGCAACACTGGAAACTGTGTCAAATAAACCGGCAAAGCCAAAATTTATGGCGGAAATTACTCCATCAAATTTTTCAGATTTCTTGGAACTAAATATTTCTAATATTGGAGGCCTACTTTTAAAAAATATAGGAAATAGAATCCAATCAGTATTATCTTTTAAAAGTAAATTAGCAAAATGTCTCGCAGCTGCCGCACCACGGCTAAAACCAAAAATATCAATTTTTAATTCGCTTATCGTGACTCTTTTCTCGTGGTTTTTATGTACCTTTTCGATTATAGCCCTCACAATTTTAATCACTTCATTTTTCCCATCCTTTGCTCTGGAGTTTACTCCTCTCGGTCCACTACCGATTGCCCCCCCAGGGATATCATCATCTTCACCAAAACTTGTTCCAATGCCTTCTATATAGAATTTTTCGAAAATTTGAACTTGCTCTTTGTCTTTGTCTTTTAAGTCTCCAAAATTGCAATAACCTTCTACCGCTGAATTGTCCCTATGGAGATAGGCAACATTTGAATAGGCATTATAAAAAGAATGTCCAAAATCATCGTTTTTCCAGTCCTCTTTTTTGGCGTTAAACAGCTTTTTTGTTTTCTGTTCATCAACATAATCAACCTTTCCTTCTCCTGATTTTATTTTATTTGAAATCTCATAATTATTTTTTTTTTCACTTTCAAGTTGTTCCACTTGTTTCTTTAGCTTTTTACCTATATCACTAAATTTATGAGCATCATCCAACACTAAGCTTTTATTTTCAATGTGTTGGTCAATTTCTTTTCGTTTCGCATCGAATGCTCTTTGAGCTGTATCTACGTCAAGTTCTAATGTTTTTATACCTTGATTTATACTATTGTCTTCCTCATATAGCCGTCTGAGGTCTGTATTAAACTTGTTATTTCCAGTTCCATCAAAATAAGCAGCAATTCTAATTTTTATACTTATGGTATCCTCAGAATTATCGTTCGTTTTATTGTTTATTTCTTTCTCCTTAGAGCAATTTATTTCAGTTTTACTACTGCATATCTTATTATTACCTTGTTCAGCCATATTAATAATTAATTATTTTCAAATTGAACAATTTGTTTAGGTAATGAAAAATAAAATATTAATTTTTCTGATTTATGGCTTTCATAAATGAATTTGTCTTTAGTTGATAAAAGATAATCATTTATAACTTTACTATCTATGTTTTTTGAAATGCAAACAAAAGATATACTATACAGATTGGAAGGATTGAATATATTGTACAATTTTAAAATACTAAATAAAGCTTTGCATTTATCAAGTAATAAGTCAGAAGCCGCTGAATTGTTAATCTTAAGTTCTTCTATTAAGTTCTTGTGTAGTATTTTGATTGTTTCAGCCAACTGTAAATCATCAATTTGCTTAAATTGTGTCTCTGACATTTTCATAATTTTCAGGCTTTTTTACAAATCTCGCATGTATTACATTCATGCACCAACATATTCTTATTTTCAGTCGCTATCACAAATTCCCCTTTTTGTAAAAGCTCCATTTTAATATTTTGGGGCATAGTAGAGGCAACTTTACTTAGAGTTTTTGCCACATTTAATTTAAAAGAGGATATTAAACTTGCAGGAGGAGGCGCCCCAGCTGATCCCGGACTAATTTCCCCAATCAACACAGTAGTACA
>JBBRJL010000363.1:0-3837 GCA_038219375.1 Chitinophagales bacterium
AGTAATGCATGTTCTGGTAGTTCAGGCACACGCAAAATAGACTTGCGCTTAAATACAGATACTGGACCATGGGAAGGCACTTATTTTGACTCTGATGGTGTAGAGCTGTCCCAGCTAAATGTAACATCAGGTAATTGAGGAGATAAGGATTTAGATGGAATAAAGTCAGGAACCTATCGGGTAAGAGTGGTTTACAGTAGGTGTGCCGTGGCTGAGATGTTACTGGATGTGCAAATAAATGCAATTCCATTTGAACTAAGTGCTGAGATTACAAAAGCATGCGCTAGTATCTCTAACACTGGAAAAATTGATTTAAATATTGAAGGGTCTGGAGGACCATATAAAGTAGATTGGTATGTCAGTTTACCTCCAATATTTCCTTGGCCATATATGATTATTCAAATGCATGAAAATGTAATAAATGGATCTGGAAATGATGACTTAGTTGATATACGAACTGGTCAATATGCAGTACTTGTGATAGATGTGAATGGATGTTCTAATACATCTGTTTTTGTTGTGGAGAAAAGTGATTTGGCTATAAGTGGAGAAGCATCATATAATTGTAATACTAATAAGGGCAGCATAGTACCACAGGTCGCAGGAGGTAAATCCCCTTATTCATTTAATTGGAGCAATGGATCTTGATATTACATTAGCATCAAGCGAAAAGGTAAATATATTGGTTTACAACTCTTTAGGTATGATCGTCTCAAACTCGATGTATCATTAAATAACGGTAGTAATAGTATTTTTCTAAGCGAATTTGAGCTATTGCCTTCTGGAGTATATACTGTACAATTGGAGTCAGACTTGATGGATCATACTACTCGTGTGACCAGGATCGAGTGATGACGATAGGTCTAGTATAGACAGGCAGCCGGAAGAAGTCACGTTTACCACATCGGCAAACTGGGTAATGATGATAAAGTTTGGTATAGGCAGGCAGCCGGAAGAAGTCATGTTTACCACATCGGCAAACTGGGTAATGATGATAAAGTATAGTATAGACAGGCAGCTGGAAGCTGCCTGGACATTGTGGAAGTCGGTATTTAGCAGCCTTCCACATTTCATCAAGTTCTTTACCTAATCAAAGCAATAGGTTGCTAAATAAAATCATAACAATAAATCAAAAACAATCGCTAGGAAACTAAATTTCACTTTTCGTTGTTTGAAATGAAGACGTTATATATTAGAAATTATAATAGATTTGTTTATGCAGGTATTAGAACTTACAAAACTTTATTATTCCATAGGAGAAGTTGCCGAAATTTTTGGAGTAGCGCCATCGCTTATTAGGTATTGGGAAGCTGAATTCCCTAGTTTAAGACCTGCAAAAAACAATCGCGGGGAAAGAAAATATACACCAAAAGATATTGAGACCTTAAAGGCAATCTATCATCTTCTCAAAGAAAAGGGATTTACCATTGATGGAGCAAAAAAAGAGCTTGATATACAGAAAAGCAGTGCCAAAGAACAATCTGCTATTATCAAAAAGCTTAAGGAACTTCGTAAAAACATATTGAGCCTTAGAGCGGAATTGGATTAGATTTAACTAAAGTAAATTATGAAGTTATAGAAATTTCTTAGTAGGTAGATTATCTATAGTGAAACGACAGTTTTACATAAATCCAAATCATAAGTATCATTTGAAGCAATTATTACTAATTTATATGCACAATACTCTACGAGTAACTCACTGAACCATTTTTTAGCATGATTATCCAAAAATGATGTTGGTTCATCTAGCAATAAGATATTCGTATTACTCATAACTGCCAATGCTAATTGTATTTTCTGTTTCATTCCCGACGAAAAATGTTGAAGGGTTTTTTGACCGTGTCCCTTCAGTTGTATTTTTGCCTCAAAAGATTTAAAATCGATATTACCGACTAAGGGCTTGAATTTTGAATGGAAAATGAAGTTTTCTTGTAGCGTATATTCATTAATAAGGTCAGTATAAGGAGCTGCAAGAGACAAGTGTTGAAATATCTGATCGTTGGTATATTTGATATCATTCAAAACGAAATCTACTTTCCCTGAAGTTGGCGTCAAGAAACCCGATAAAATTTTAATTAAAGTAGACTTTCCACTACCATTACTTCCTGATATGCCACAAATATCTTCAGACAAAAAACGATGGTTAAAGTCTTTTATAATCCATTGATAACCATATCTTTTGGAAATATCTGTTGTAACTATTTCAGTCATTACTGTCTGAATCCTCTCATGAGACCACGATCGGCCTGCATTAAGAACTGCATAATAAATGCTTTTTCAGCAGATTCACGTATTGTTGCGTCTATAGTTTCTATGGCTTTCTTGACATTAATGCCCTTGACAAATAATATTCTGTAGATATCCTGGATATGATTGACTTGCTCTATACTGAATCCCCTTCTGCGCAAACCTACTGAATTGACTCCAACATATGAGAGTGGTTCTCTAGCTGCTTTTACATATGGTGGGACATCTTTCCTAACCAATGATCCACCACCAATCATAGCGTGATCTCCTATTTTTACAAACTGGTGTACCGCGGACATACCACCTATAATGACTTGATTGCCTATCTCAATGTGTCCAGCTAGGTTTACATTATTAGCCAATATACAATTAGAACCTATATAACAATCGTGTGCTACATGGACGTATGCCATCAGCAATGTCCCCTTCCCTACCCTAGTCGTCATACTAGCTTCAGTACCTCGATTGAGCGTGCAACACTCTCGCACTATCACATTGTCTTCAATGACCAAGGTAGAAGGTTCTCCTCTGAACTTGAGATCTTGAGGTATTGCACCAATCACGGCACCTGGAAACAATTTGCAATTTTTGCCAATAAATGATCCTTCAAGAATAGTTGTATGTGGACCTACCCAAGTACCTTCCCCTATCTCTACATTGGCTCCTATATATGCAAAAGGCTCTACTGTGACATTGTCAGCTACCTTTGCTAGATGATGAATATAACTTAAATTACTAATCATTTTGTCTTTTTACGATCTGTGCAGTGAGTTCTCCTTCTGAAACTAATTTATTTCCTACATACGCAGTGCCCATCATTTGAATGATACCTCTTCGGATAGGTGACATTAATTCCATTTTTAGTATCAGTGTATCTCCCGGCAATACTTTTGCTTTAAATTTAACATTATCCATCTTTAGGAAATAGGTGTCCCATTGGCCTTTATCTTCCACTACCGTGGTAAGTGCAAGTATACCACCAGTTTGGGCGAGTGCTTCCATTTGCAAAACACCTGGAAATATTGGGTTACCTGGGAAATGGCCCTGGAAAAAGCCCTCATTTGATGTAACATTTTTTACACCTACTATGTGTGTGGCTGATATTTCTATGACCTTATCTACCATCAAAAAAGGATACCTATGTGGTAGAAAACCTTTGATATCTTCCAATGTCATTACAGGAGCAACATTTGGGTCATATATTGGTCTCCCAGCACTCCTTTTTTGCTCCAAATATTTGGCTTTCAATATTTTTGCTAGGGCAACATTGGAAGTATGCCCAGGTTTGGTAGCTACAATTTTTGCTTGTATATCTCTTCCCATTAAGGTAAGATCTCCCAACAAATCTAACAATTTATGTCTTGCAGGTTCGTTATAGTAATGCATTTTGGTATGAGTGAGCACACCATTGTCGCCAACTGTCACATCAGGTTTATTTAGCTTGATCTGAAGCCGTTTTACCTCTTCGTCACTCAGTTTTTTATCTACAATAACTACTGCATTATCCAAGTCTCCACCTTTTATTAGCCCATGATCAAAGAGTTTTTCAATCTCTGTCAGGAAAACAAAAGTTCTACAATTAGCTATTTT
>JBBRJL010000364.1:0-3832 GCA_038219375.1 Chitinophagales bacterium
ATAGAGTGTGTCATCAAAGATTATGCTTATGATCCAGGTGAACCCAATCACATCCTTGAAGTATGGTATAAAAACGAGCTAATCATATCTAAAGATCTAAGAAAAGGTGATGTACAAATAGCCAAAGGTGATCAACTAGATTTTATAGTATCAAGAAGAGACGGAGGTGAAGTGACTATTCCTAATTTGAAATGTAAAGATGTGGAAGAAGCTCGATTTTTACTTGAAACTAGCAAGCTTCAATTAGGTCAAATCATAGAAAAATCAGAATCAAGTCCCGATGCAATATGGTATGTCGTATCTCAATCGCCACCTTACGACGGTATAAGCAATATCAAAATGGGCGAAAAGATCAATATCAATGTTACGACCCAAAAGCCATTGGATTGTAATTAACTTATAGGCAATGAAATTAAATTGTTTCCGCTGCGGTGGATATTGTCAATTAAAATTCCTAGTTTTAGCAATCAAATTTACTTTAAGAATAATAATTTTATAATAGAAATTTAGAAATGGAAGATATAACCATCGAGGAATTAAAATCAAAAATAGATAGCGGTGATTCATTTGTATTTATAGACGTACGTGAGCCATATGAATATGAGGAGTTTAATCTTGGAGCCAAATTGATCCCTTTGGGGAATCTATTAGCTTCTCTAGATGAACTTGAACCACACAAAAACGATGAAATAATCATCCATTGTCGCTCTGGGGCGAGAAGTGGTAATGCAAAAAACGCACTTAGTCAACTTGGGTATACCAAGGTGAGAAATGTACTTGGTGGTGTGTTAGAATGGCAACGACTTTACGGAAAGTAATAAAATTATATCCTTTTATACCGCAGCCATCGCAGCGCCAACGATTCCAGCATCATTGAGTAGAGATGCCGTTTCTACTTTGGTATTTACGTTCAAGTAATCTTTGTATAGATCAAAATGTTTGCTCACACCGCCACCAATTAAAATCAGATCTGGACTTAAGAGCAGGTCTAGGTGATTCAAATAAACATTTAAGTCTTTGGACCATTTTTTCCAACTCATTTTATGAAATTCTCTTGCACTGTTGGACGCATATTTTTCGAAGACTGATTTTTTATATTTTAAATGACCAAATTCAGTATTTCCTATCAACTGGCCATTAAAAAATAGTGCTGAACCAATGCCCGTCCCCAGCGTTAAAAACAGAACCAATCCCTTTACACCTTTTCCTTTTCCGTATGTCATCTCAGCTATTCCAGCTGAATCAGCATCATTTACTAAAATGACTTCACAACCGACAGCCTGGCTGAAAGCTTCATTAATAGGATAGTTAATAAACGAAGGATCAATATTACTTGCTGTGAGCGAATATCCATTTTTGATTACAGCAGGAAACCCTATCCCAATTTTTTTGCCTTTCCAATTAAAATTATCTACCACCTGACCCAGACATTCAATAATTGCTTCTGGTGTAGCAGGGGTAGGCGTTTTAACCTTGAATTTTTCAGCAATGATATCTCCTGTTTCAATATTTACTATATTAGCTTTGATACCTGTGCCACCAATGTCTATGCCTAAAACTTCCATAAAATGTGATTAATAATGATCCTTAATTTACTATCTGATTATTTACTTTTTTTATCTAATATTCTACGCATCACACAACCCTATTTGATAACTTCTACACTTAATATTTTGACATCTTTCATAGGTCTATCAGAGCTGTCTGTTGGTTGATCCGCTATAGCATCTATTATTTCTAGACCGTGGATGATATGACCAAAAATAGTATATTCTTTGTCTAATTGAGGGGTGCCTCCTATTTTTGTATATATTTCTTTTGCGGTATCTGTATATTTTATACCTTTCTGAAACTCAAAGTTTTCTAACTGTGTTTCTGAGATAGGTTTGCCCTGTACTAAATAAAACTGCGATCCCGATGATTCCTTTTTAGGATTTGTCGTATCACCTTGTCGAGCAGCAGCAAGTGCTCCTTTGATGTGTACTAAGGTATCATGAAACTCTGCCGGGATATTATAAGCTGGGCCACCGATGCCTAGTCGTTTGCCTTCAGGGGCATTTTTTGAATCGGGATCGCCACCTTGCACCATAAAGCCTTTGATCACCCTATGAAATAGAAAACCATTGTAATAGCCACTTTCTATAAGCTTTATGAAGTTGTCCCTGTGCAAGGGAGTTTCATCGTACAACTGAATAGTCAAGTTGCCCAATGTTGTTTTCATTTCTATAAGACATTCTTTAGGAGCGCTAAGGAAAATCTCTTTACTCAGAATGTGGCTTTTTTTATTATTGAAAGCTTTTAAGGATACAATATGTCTTCCTGAATGTAAAAACTTGTGTTCAGGATTCATATCTTTGGATGTATTCCCATCACCAAAATCCCAAAAATACTCAGTGGCTCGTTGTGATTTGTTGACAAACTTAAGAGTCGATGGTGCTTTAGATGAATATTCCACTATTTCAAAAACAGATTTAGGACCCGCGCAAGACCACAAGAATATCAAAGATAGTAAACCAAGTCTAAAAATTGTCATCGATATCTTTTACTTTATGGTCATTTTTACATCCTTCATTGGTCTGTCTCTAGGGTCAGTCTCGACATTAGCTATTTTGTCAATGACATCTAATCCTTCTACTACTTCACCAAAAACTGTATAATCTGCATCAAGCATGGGGGAGCCTCCTGCTTTTTTATATTTTTCTCTTTGAGCTGGTGTATATTTAATACCTTTGTTACGCTCAATGGCAGTTAGCTCTTCGTCAGAAACAGATCCTCCTTGCACTATAAAAAACTGAGAGCCCGATGATTCTTTTTCAGGATTTGATGGGCCACCAAGTCTTGCAGCTGACAACATTCCCTTGAAGTGTGGTGTTCCAATTTCTGCTGGTATAGTGTATCCAGGGCCACCACTACCTAAAGGTTGCTGATTACTTGCACCTTTCGAATCAGGATCACCACCTTGGATCATAAATCCTTTCATCACTCTATGAAACAAAAGATCATTATAAAACCCATCAGATACCAATTTTTTAAAATTTTTAGTATGTTTTGGTGCACTCTCTAGTAAATTAACCTTCATATCGCCAAATTCTGTGCTAATAGTAACTTGATCACCATTTTTACAAGAGGCAAGGATTAAAAGAAACGAAAATAATGTTATAAATTTTACCATTGTTTATATTGTTTTGATATCAATTTAATGAAAATGAAGTAACTTCATTATATTTACTAAAATAATCTATTACTTTGATTACTAAGAAATCTTCTTGCTCCTTTACACCTTTAACGGCAAAGGATTTTTTTTCTTCCCAATGTGGCCATCCATCTTGATCTCTGCCTACGAATACATAAAAGCCATCATTTTCTAACAAGGTACACACAGCTATGTGCATTAAATCTCCTTTTTCTTCTTTGGTAAATTTTTGTTTAGGTATCCTGCCGAGTTCCTGAACACCAATTAAAAATAATACTGTCTGCAGATCAGGCAATGTTTCTTTATTCATAGCTTTTTTGACTATGTGTCTGACTTTTAACCATTCAAAATCCCTTTCCCAAAATTCCATAAAATATCATAAATTACAAAAGATGCAAAAATAATAAAGAATTTGCCATATACCTATTAAAAGGGACAAATAATACCTAATGAATCCTATCTCCTCTCAATTCTCTTTTTTCCATGATTGTCGCTTCAAAATCTAGCATTTCCTGCCATCTCTTTTTAACGGCTTCTTCGGGTGCATATAATTTCGCCAAATCTATGAATGTACGATAATGTCCTGCTTCAGAAACCATAAATTCATGGTAGAACTGCTTCAGCTTATCGTCAGTGATG
>JBBRJL010000365.1:0-3815 GCA_038219375.1 Chitinophagales bacterium
AAGTAAAAGCCAGTCGCGGCTCGAGCGACAAAGCCAGACAATTGATCATACATTAAGTATAAAAGAGATTAGTATATTTTGACTTAAAACGATGAAGGATAAAACAGCCGCTTTTAAAAATGTGCGAAATGTTATACACACTCAAATTGAAAATAAATAAATAGGATTTAAAATTATACCGAAACTTGAGTTTTTAATTGGTTTTATGACTAAATTAAATACCTTTGATTCGAGTCATTAAAATTAAACTTATTCATTTTTATTTCATTGTGCTTTATGTTTTCATGTGGAAAAGACGAAGTCAGTTCTGATTGTACAGGTTAATCTATTTCAGAAACTTTTAAAGGTGCAGCATGGGAAATGGAAACTATTACAAACGCATCAATTTTCAAAGGCACAGACCAGACGACAGGAAAACAAGGTTACAGACTTGATATTATCGCAAAAGGCAAAAACGGGAATACACTTAGCATTATTGTAAATGAATTTGAAAAGGGAATTAGGGGGGATTGTATGGATGCCGCAAAAACATGGTCCACACAACTCTCTGATAATTATTATGATCCAATTGATTTTTCACTAGAAATAGCTATATTTTCTTTTGTAGACAAATCAGGAAATGGGTTTACAACTTTAGCTGAAGAATTAGACGGTCGTTTTAATATCAATAGTTGTGACGAGACAAATCATAAAATCAGTGGTACATTTAGTTTTAATATCAAAGATGAAAACAGCAATGAAATCACTTTTACCAATGGAAAGTTTGAAAATGTTTGTTTTACAGTGAAGTAAGTAAAAAGATAAAAACTACCTTCCTCACATCATTTCACCAACACTTGATACTCATACCCTTTCAACTCTAAACTTGTGCCCAACATGACATTTTCTCCACTTATGGCGTCTTTCCATTCACTGTTCTGAATAGCTGTATGAAGGGTGTACGACTTGGCGCTATTCCTGACATTTACTAAAACAAGGACTTCGTTTGCGCCTGATTTTCTTTTGAAAGAAACAATATCATTGTGGGCAAAATGTTCTAAATTACCTATTCGCAAAGCAGCATTAGAAGTTCTGATACTGATCAATTTTTTATATGTTTTAACCATGTCAGGATTGGTCTTCCAGTCTAAAGGTGACTTACTAAAAAAAGGCAACTTTACTGGACAACCGACTTCTTGGCCGTTGTATATCAATGGGATTCCTCCCATATATGCGGTAGCTACAAAAGCAGCTATCGATCCATCTTTACCACCAAAGAGACCTAGCGGCGTGTCATCCCATGCACATTCGTCGTGATTTGATGTAAATCGTAGTCTGTGTGTGCCTGTAGGTATACCAGCATATTCAGATTGGTGGGCTGAGAGGAACTCTGATGCAGATTGATTGGATTTGAAAATAGACTTTGCCTTACTGAAAAATTCCCATCCAAAATTGATGTCAAATCCAGCATTAAAATGATCCTTTCGAGCGCCTTCTGCCAGCATGATGATGTCTCGATTAGGTATTTTCCTGAGTGAATCTATAGCTTGTTTCCAAAATAAAAATGGTATAAAATCAGCTGCATCACACCTATATCCGTCTACATTTACTTGCAAAACCCAATATTTCATAGCTTTGATCATTTCTTGACGCATCTCCATATTGTCAAAATTTAGATCAGCCACATCTTGCCAGTTTGTACCAGCAGGGGAGATGATATTTCCACTGGCATCTTGTGTGTACCATGCTTTATTTTGTATCCAAGGATTGTCCCAAGAAGTGTGATTGGCAGCCCAGTCTAGGATGACGGCTATTTTTCGTTTATGGGCTTCAGATACTAAAGTTCTCAATTTTTCGAGATTGCCATATTCTGGATTTACCTCTGTGAAGTTTTGGATACAATAAGGAGAATTGACCGTTTTTATTTTCCCAATCGGGTGAATGGGCATGAGCCAAATGACATTAACACCGAGATCCTTTATAGAATCAAGTCTTGGCAATATGCCATCAAAATCCCCAGAAACGCTAAATGCTCGTTCGTTGATTTCGTACATGACAATATCAGCTGTATTCGGGATATCTGTATACGGAATACCATATTGATCAGCATTGTTTTCTGTATTTTGTGTATCAGTAGATGAAGTTTCGGACTTCTGACAACTGAACAAAAGTGCAAATGATACCAGAAAAAAGGTATGGCGCAAGAAGTTATTGTAAAGCATGTTATGATTTTTGACCTACAAAAGTAATCATACTTCAACTAATCTTTATGGTGTTCAATAAAACAATTTCTATGTTTGTGAAGTTCTATTCATCAAGTATAATAAAACAAAATAAAGTCAATATGTCTAATCCAACTAAAATAACCGTCAACTCTAACGGATCACTAAAGATCGAAGGAGATTTTATCATCTCTGACACATCGGGTACAGAATATGGTCTTATGGGCAGGACTACTGTGGGTATCTGCCGATGTGGTCTTTCAAAAAATAAGCCTTTTTGCGACGGAGCACACAATGGTCATTTTGAACATAGTGCCGTAGCATTTGACCTTCCTCCAAAAAAAGTCTAGATATTAAGCTACAAGGAATCTAAATTCCTTAAAGCTTAAGGCCGATTACTGGACTTCAATAATCTTTAGACCAATATATTTTCAATTTTGTGAAGTTCGGCTTGTTCAAATTGTAGATGACCGAGTGCTGCAAGGTTGTCTTCAAGTTGTGCTACACTACTTGCACCTACGAGTACGGATGTGACTCTTTGGTCCTTAAGAAGCCATGCAATAGCCATTTGTGCTAGCGATTGATTTCTTGATTTGGCTATGTCATTTAGTTTTTTGATTTTGGCGATAAGCTCTTTTGTGATATGATCGGATTGGAGTGATCCATTAGATTTTGATGCCCTTGAGTTTTCAGGGATCCCTTTTAGATATTTGTCCGTAAGTAATCCTTGAGAGAGTGGTGAGAATGCAATACACCCAATACCTTTTTGCTCTAACACATTCAATAGTCCGCCTTCTACCCATCGATCAAGCATAGCGTATTTGGGTTGGTGAATGAGACACGGCGTACCCATCGACTTGAGAATATTGGCAGCCTTGGTGGTTTGTTCGGCATCGTAACTCGAGATACCTGCATAAAGCGCTTTTCCCTGTTGTACTGCCGATGCAAGTGCGCCCATAGTTTCTTCCAATGGCGTGTTAGGATCAAATCTATGTGAATAAAATATATCTACATAATCCAGTTCCAATCGTTTGAGACTTTGATCAAGGCTAGAAAGTAAGTACTTGCGTGAGCCCCATTCCCCATAAGGTCCTGGCCACATCATATATCCGGCCTTTGTAGAAATGATCAATTCATCTCGATATCCTTTAAAATCTTTTTTGAGAATAGCACCAACATTTTGTTCTGCTGAACCTGGCGGCGGCCCATAATTATTGGCAAAATCAAAGTGTGTTATTCCTTTATCAAAAGCTTTGTACACTATTTTTTTGTATTCGTCAGCATCATCTACATCACCGAAGTTTTGCCAGAAACCTAGTGAAATTATTGGAAGCTGAAGGCCACTTTTACCGCTTCTTCGGTATGGCATCTGTTGATATCTGTCGGTAGCAGGAGTGTATGACATATGAATTGTATTAATTGATCGAATAACATTTTTTTTAACAAAAATATTATATAATAGTTTTGTCACAAAATAGGTATTAAGACTGTATAAACTCATTTGATGATTTGCCAATCTCAGCTGCTATATGTCATCAATTGCTGGCTTGAAATAAAAAAGATTACATTCTTACACGCCTATTTAGTAACTTTGCAACCAAATAAATATAACCC
>JBBRJL010000366.1:0-3814 GCA_038219375.1 Chitinophagales bacterium
CATAGGTTGCGATTGTGATACTTGCAGGTCAGAAGACCCTAGAGATAATAGATTGCGCTCATCTGTTCTTGTTACTGTAGATGATTTTAATATCCTTATTGATGTCGGACCCGATTTTCGTCAACAGATGCTTATTAATAAGGTAAAAAAACTTGATACCATCCTGCTTACACACGAACATAATGACCATATCATCGGCATGGACGATATCAGACCTTTTAATTTCAAACATGGGAAGGAAATGCCTGTTTATGGACTTTCTAGGGTTTTGAATGATGTAAAAAGAAAATTTGCATACGTCTTTGAACCGTGTCCTTATCCAGGCTCACCCAAGATAGTGTGTCATGAGATAGAAAGTCAACATAACTATGAAATAGGGCCACACCTTAATATAAAGACGATTCATGTCATGCACGGTAGTTTGCCGATTCTAGGGTATAGAATAGGCGACTTCGCTTACATTACCGACGCTTCATATCTGGATGAGACGGCTATTGCTAGTTTAGCAGGTCTAAAGGTTTTGGTACTCAATGCGCTTCAATACCGAAAACACTATTCACATTACACATTTGATGAGGCAGTAGTAGTTGCTCAAATTATAGGCGCAGAATCCACTTATTTCACACATATGTCGCATGGGCTTGGTAAACATTCAGACATCTTAGAAAAATGTCCGACTAATATTTTTCCTGCTTACGACGGCTTAGTGCTTAAGATTTGACAAGTGCAATTTGAAAAAATCCAAAATAAAACTTGATAAAACCTATCTGAATTAGTGGCGCTATAATTTTAATCATACTTCAGTCAAGATCTAATATAAGTATTTTGTTAAGTTTATTTGATAATGAAACAAAAAATTCTTAATATTGTATTATATTATTGAATATTATTTTATGAGGTACCTTATCATTATTGCAATTTTTCTTTTTGGACATACTATATATGGCCAGCAACGTCCTCAATTCACACAATACATGCTTAATAAATACTACGAAAATCCTGCTTATGGAGGTTTAGATAGATCATTAAGTGTATTTACAAGCTACAGAGATCAATATAGTTCCTTTCCCGGTAATCCTCGTACCTTTTATGTCGGTGCTGATATGCCTTTCTACTTATGGAATGGTGCCTTGGGATTTACGCTTCACAATCAGAAGACGGGTTTATTTGATAATACTAATATGAAGGTATCCTACAATTATGTAGCTGGGACGCCAGTAGGCTTCTTGTCTTTTGGTGGTCGTGTTGGCGCAGATATATTAAGTATTGACGGGTCTGGTATTATAACACCAGATGGCACATACGTAGGCGTATTTAACCACAACGACCCATTTTTACAAACTTCTGTCACAACAGGTATTGGACTTTCTTGGGAGTTGGGTACTTATTTTATGGGTAGAAATATTGAGGCAGGGATTACTGTAGGTGAATTGCCCACACATCAGTATGGTGTAGGAGACGCTGCATATAATAAATCATTTTTTGCTAGTGCATATGCCCAGTATAAATATTTTTATGATGAAAATACTGAAATCATACCATCCTTACTGGTCAAAGCAGATGTTGCTGTGGTTCAGATCGATTTGGGTATTCTAGGAAGATTCAATGAAAGTTTATTTGGAGGTATCAATATTCGGGGGTACAATGCTACATCTATAGATGCATTTTCGTTCATTATGGGTACAAACTTGGGGAGGAAGTATAAAATTTCATATAGTTATGACTTCGGTTTGTCCGCTATACGAAAATTAAATCAAGGAAGTCATGAAATTTTATTGTCCTACAACCTACAAAAAATAATCGGGATTGGGCTACCTCCAAAGATCATTTATAACCCCAGAGATCTGTAATAAATAGCGTATTTTCTCTGCTATTGAATAATTTTCAATTCTAAGGATAATCAAAGTTTCAGAACAATGCGAATAATATAAATTTTGTCCTGAAACTATATTACTATAAGTTGGTGTAATTAGAAATATTATACTGAATTGAAAATATATTTATTTTTTGCATATGAATGCGTAATTTTATTTTGGGTAAAACGCAATATTTGATCGATATCGTCGTTATTATATTGCTAAAGAGTTTTTCAGAGATAAAAATATTTTAAAAAACGAATTTAAAATAGTTGTAGTTTTAAAATAGTCAGTTATCTTTACGTCGCTTTATTCCGAAGCCCATATTAATTATAGGTTAAATCGCCAAAAGAAATGAAAAGTTTATCAAGTTTAAGTGTTTTATTATTAGCCGTAATGCTAATATCGTCTTGCGGAAAGCAAGAATCCGGTCAGCTTACCGGTGCTCAAAATCGTCCTACTTGGGCAGGTTTTAATCCATTTGGAATGGTGTATGTCCCCTCAGGTACTTTGACCATTGGTCAGAGTGATCAGGATGTGTTCTCAACTTATGCCCAAAGACAAAAAGCAATTTCTATTTCAGGATTCTTTATGGATGATACAGAAATCACCAATAATGAGTATCGCCAATTTGTAGAGTGGGTCAGAGATTCCACTGCGCATGAAACATTGGGTAATAAAATTGAAGATGACTTCGGTAACGAGATCATCGATTGGGAAGTTCCTATCGATTATGAATTGAGTTCTGAAGAATTAGGAGATATGTATTACCAAGGTGATATGGCGTTTGAGGGGAAGAGAGAGCTAGATTATGAATCTCTTAAGTTTAAATACCAATGGATCGACTGGCAAAAAGCGGCCCACGACAAAACGGCCACGAGGACATCTATCATTAATAAGGCAGAAGTAAAGATTTTCCCTGACACACTTTGTTGGATTAGAGATTTTACTTTTTCTTACAATGAGCCACATTCACGTAATTATTTCTGGCACCCAGCCTTTGATGATTATCCAGTAGTAGGTGTCAATTGGAAGCAAGCAACAGCTTTCTGTCATTGGAGAACAAAACTTTGGGATCAGTTCAAAGCTGACGAACCAAATACAGAAGTTTTCAGACTTCCTTCTGAAGCAGAGTGGGAGTACGCTGCTAGAGGTGGACACGATATTTCCCCATACCCGTGGGGTGGACCTTACATCAGAAATGCTAAAGGTTGTTTACTTGCAAACTTCAAACCTGGTCGTGGTAACTATCCTGAGGATGGTGGGCTACACACTGTAAAAGCAGATGCTTACTTCCCGAATGATTATGGTTTATACTGCATGGCTGGTAATGTAGCTGAGTGGACTTCATCAGCATTCAACGAAAATGCATATATTAATGAGCATGACCTCAATTCAGATTATAGATACGATGCAAAGGACGAAGATCCAGAAGCTTACAAACGTAAAGTATTAAGAGGTGGGTCATGGAAAGATATTTCTTACTACCTACAGACAGGTACTAGAAATTGGGAATTCCAAGATACAACAAAGTCATACATTGGATTCAGATGTGTAATCACATATCTAGGAAGATCAATTAATGATTTCTAATTTTATTATTTCACCTTTTTATTTGGCTAAAGATTGGATGTCTATGCTATAGATGTTCAGGAGTATATCATTTTATTATTTAACAAATCACAAAATTTAATTCACAATGAGTTTTTTCAAAACACCTACTTTTAAGTACGTAAAAAATTTCTTGATTGGTATTGGCGCTGCCGTAGTAATGATCGGGGCCTTAGGTAAAATCAATAGTGAGCCTTGGGGAGGACCAGCAATCACAGCAGGTCTAATAGTAGAAGCGTTCTTATTTGCAATGTTGGGTATCTTAGGACCTGAAAAAGATTATTACTGGGAAAAATTATACCCAGGTTTAGATGCATACAGTGCAAACATTTCTCCACTTACCGCTG
>JBBRJL010000367.1:0-3809 GCA_038219375.1 Chitinophagales bacterium
AGATGATTGCTGATGCTACGGCTTATTCCCTTAAACTGTACGAAAAAAATAATACCCAAGAATCGCTCAATACTTATTGTACGTTTCTCATACTCAATAAAGAAGTAGATAAAGCAATCAAAGTTGCTACTGAAGCAAAAGAAAAGGCAGAAAAAGAAGGTGGCGATTTATCTCAATATGACGGTTTGCTCAATTATTTGAACTCCAAAAAAGCTTAAACAGATGGCACTATCGAAAAGTGATCTGAAATCTATATAAGTTTTGGGTAAAAGCGTTTTGTGACATTTCGTTTTTAATAAGTCTTATCCAAAAAAATATTTATTAATTTTTTAAAAAAAATAAGAATGAAACCAATTTTAACCGTATTTATCTTTTTTTTCCTTGGATTGACCAATGGCCTAATATCGCAGGATGCAGTAGAAAGAAAGATATCAATGAGTCTCGGGCCGCAAAATGCCTATTATATAGAAATACCGGGTGCGAATAAAAAATTAGCTCAAAAGACATTTGAGGAATTCGTCAAAGAATATGGTAAAATCAAAGAAAATGGCAAAGCCAAAGAATACTATATGATGGCAACCAAGATCCCTGTCATCAACGGTACTTCTCCAGTAGATTTATACGCAAAATTTGATGAAGGCAAAGATATCGCAACGGCTTATGTTTTTGTAGACCTTGGCGGTGCCTTCGTTAACTCTGTAGACAATCCCTCACAATCAGCATCTCTTAAACAGTTATTATTTGATTACTTCATTACAGTAAGGAAAAAAGTAGTTGCAGAAGAATTAAAAACGGAAGAAAAGAGTTTGGGCGGCCTGGAGAAAGACCTCAATAAACTTAAAGACAAAAATGAAGGTTATCACAACGATATAGCAAAGGCAAAACAAAAAATCCTTGAGGCTGAAAAGAATATTGAGACAAATGTAGTCGATCAGGAAAATAAAACAAGAGAAATTGATACCCAAAAAGTAGTTGTAGAGAAAGTAGTTGAAAAACTAAATAGCCTAGGCAAGAAAGATTAATTCTTAATTATTTCTGTTTGTTCAAAGAATAATTTGATCGGTTAGTTTCAGCAAATAAACTTCTTTGGAAAGGGCAAAAGGAGCAGTATGTCAAAACTACTGCTCTTTTTTTTGTTAAATTTGTATTATAAACGTCGTCTAGGGTATATAATGGTGAGTTTTTTATTGTACTTTTGACATTTAATATTATTTTTGACACTACAATACGTAATATCGTCTATGACATTATCAAAAGTTAAAAGAAATATGCCGACTAAAATAATTGGTTTAGTGTTTATTGCCCTGTTTTGTAGTTTAGTAATGAATGCTCAAAACATCTTCCATCGTACCTACCCTTCTGGAAATGGTAAGGAAATATTGAGTATCGCAGCGACGCAGCTTAGTGATGGGAATTTTGTTTCTGTTGAAATGGAATTAGACAGTACTGATATAGATAAACTAGTCTATTCAGATACGATCATCGTCACAGGTTACAAACCCAAAGGAGATATCTTGTGGACACAGAAAGTATTTGTAGATGAAGCCTTCCAAGGTTTTACTAGAGCGCATGGAAATGTCGTGCAGGGAGACAACGACACGATTTACTTCAGTCTCAATGTCGACGTCAACGATAAATTCAATAAAATCATTGGATCTATAACTAACGGTGGAAGATTTGTAAAGATGCGAACTTTCTCCATAAATAGTGGTACTGGTGATGGCAATGAAGCTGGTCACTACATCACAAATTATAATAATAGTCTATTTACCACATACACGGCAGTCGATACCAATGTAAATAAGGTAGCTTTGGCACGTCGTACTTATGATGGACAGAATATTTGGTCCAAGTTATTGAAGACCGAAGACCAAGATATATTTAATGTGACCGATATCAATGTGACGGTAGATACAACTATAGCCGTGGTAGGAGGTATTGATAGTGGTTTTTACTACGCTGTTCTTGATACATTCGGTACCATACAGTGGAGTAGAAAGTTTAATATAGATTCTACCAATGTTATTGCAGCCAATGTAAAAACACTTTCACTTACGGACTCTACCTTTGTAATTTCACTAAATAATCTTGTGGACAATAGTAGTCATATCATAAGTGCAGACCAAGATGGATCTATCATTTGGGCAAAAAAACTGGTAATGAATGATCTAG
Source organism: Chitinophagales bacterium (assembly GCA_038219375.1). Lineage (GTDB taxonomy): Bacteria > Bacteroidota > Bacteroidia > Chitinophagales > Saprospiraceae > OLB9. Next base: position 2,173 of record JBBRJL010000367.1, read on the forward strand.
ATTCTTCATTGATTGTAGACATTGCGCTTGATAGTAATAATGACATTATTGTAGGTGGATTGTCTTTTTTATCGACAGATACTTCTTTCAAATTTGTAGCAAAATTATCAAGTCAAGGAAATACACTTTGGAAATTCGGTTTTCCTGGTGTCAAGGCGGATTACAACTCTTATGGAAGTGTATTCGGTACAAGTGATGGTGGTTCGGGATTCGTAAGTAGTGCAGAAGAGATGAATAGGCTAAGGCCATCATTTATCAAGTTGAATTCGACAGGTGTATTGAAATTTGATTCTATTCCAAGTTGTAATTCACTATTGATGGAAGACATATTTACAGACATAATATACAAATCAGACACCCTAATATGGAGTTCTGAAAATAGAGGCGTTCAGGATACCGTAGCTTTTGACTTTAGTACTAATGTATATGATGTACCTGTATTAGCACTAGAAACTAAAAAATTCTGTCCGAAAGAACCAATAGACTGGTTATTTTCTGCAGCTACTAGAGACGCAGTTGATTATGAATGGAGCACAGAGACCAATAGAGGCTTGGATACCTTGAGGGTTTTTGAAGAAGGTAAATATTCTGTTACCGTCACGATAGGCAAAGGAGTCTGTTATATGTTATGTGATACGGTAGAACTTGATAGATATAAAGAACCACAAGTGCAAATAGGACTTTCTTTGGGTAAATGGTGTGAAAATGGGTTACAAACGCTAAGTTTAGGATACATTCCTGGCCATCCTAATATTAAAACCATCAACTGGAGTACAAACGAAACAGGCGTTATATCAATCGAAATCGCACAACCTGGCACGTATCGTGTTACAGTAGTAGATGAATGTGATGAAGTGGCTACCGCTGAGATCGTAGTAGGAGAGTTCCCGCGGAAGATCACAGCGGCTACTATTGCAGCTAATCTCAGTGTAAATTGTTTTGAAGGTGAAATAACTGGAACATTGCTTGCAAGTGGCAATTCTTTTGGTCTTGGAGCTGAGACCTATGGATGGAGTACTGGGCAAACAACGAGAGAGATTGCTGTGAATGATTCCCAAATATTAACATACATAGTTACGGTGACTGATGGTTGTGGTACGACAGCAGTAGCTACTCATATACAAGCATTGGTAGGGCCAGGTGTTAGTAATGTACAAATTGGGGTTGATAGAAGTAAAGTTTGTTTAGAGAAAACCTTAGGACTCAATGCAGTTACTAATATTAATGGTAAATATAGTTATTTATGGTCAACAGGAGCAGTAGTGCCATTGATTACGGTTTCTGATCCAGGACAATATTTGGTGACAATAACAGATGTTTGCGGCAACACAGCTACTGCTAGTAGAGACATTCGAGAAAGCGACTTTAAAGCAGAAGATCTACTGACAAGCCTTCAAGTTTTTTCTGGTAACAGAAGCGATTGTTCAGGTATATTTGTCGTTGTCAATTATGAGCCAGGTAATGATCCGACTTTGGTAAAATCGTACTTATGGTCCACTGGTGAAGTCACAAAAGACATTGCATTCAATGGTAAAAACATATATACAGTCACCGTGACTGACATTTGTGATAACATTTATACAGCTTCTGCCGAGCTAGATGTACCAAATATAGACTACGCCAATGTATTTTTCCCT
>JBBRJL010000368.1:0-3801 GCA_038219375.1 Chitinophagales bacterium
TTAATACTTGTCTGTGCTGATAAAGGCAATAACAATACCCATATTAAGGTTTGAATAAATAATATCGACTCTATTCTTTTAAGCATACTAGTTAATATTTAATAAAAATATTTAAGGTTTTTATTATTCTAGAAATCACTCCTAATAAGAAATTCAACTTTACTAGGGTCTATTCAACAAAGTGAATCACAAAATTACGATAAATAAGCTTAGAAACACAAAAATGAATATCCAAAAGTAGTACAATTGACCAAAAACGAAAAGAAGGATGGCAATATGTAAAATACCACCCTTCATTATAAATCTTTAGGGTTACCTTTCTATTTGATCGCAAGTTTTGTCGTTAACAACGGACCTAGGTCTTCTGTTTCCGTCGCATGCAAAATCATCCCACTGCTTGAATCAAAGATCATAGTATAACCATTCTCTTTACCTATTTTTTCTATCTCCGCCTTTACCTTGTCAAGGATTGGTTTATACAACTCCTCACGCTTCATTCCTACTTTTTGTTGGATTTCAGTTTCATATTTTTTTATTTCTTCTTGCTTAGCAACTAAAACTTCTTCTTTTTGCTGCATTTGTACTTTAGAAAGCGTTCCGCCATTCGCTTCGGCCATATAAGATTTGTACTCTGCTTCAAATTTTATAACCATTTCTTCACCTTTGGACATTAACTCTGTCTGGAGGGCTTGTACTTGATTATCAGCAAGTTTCATTTCTGTCAATCCGACAAGAAGTTCTTGCGTATTAATGTATCCAAATTTCTGAGCGTTTGCTGAAAACATTGATATACCTATCAATAAAATACTAAAAATTAATTGCTTCATTTTTTTTTGTTTTGTTTGTAAATTAAATTGATAACTTTAAAATTGGTTTTAAAATTTCTTTTTTATGAATATTAACTAAAATTTAATCCTATTCGGGCTCAAAACCTAATACAATATTGAACCTTCCATAATTACCGTCCGCCGGATTGACCTTGTCAAAACCAAATCCATAATCGAATCCAAGCAATCCAAACATTGGTAAAAATACTCTGGCACCAAAACCCGCCGAACGTCTCAGATCAAAAGGATTATAATCCTTAAAATTTTGATATGCATTACCCCCTTGCAAGAAACTAGTCACGTATATAGTTGAGTTAGGATTCAAGGAGAGTGGATAACGAAGTTCGAAAGTAAATTTATTAAATATGGGTGCGCCAACTGTACCATTGGCTGTTCTAGGACCATTTCCCGCAATATCAGCTACGTCATATCCCCTTAACGCAAGGATTTCTCTACCTTGAAGACCTGCATTCTGATTATTAATACCATCCCCTCCCAACTCGAATCTCTCAAATGGAGGTATACCTATATCGTTATTAAATGGACTAAGGATACCGAATTTGGCAGAAGTGGCAATCACAAGCTTATCAAAAATATTGTAATACCATTCAGAACTTATCTTCCATTTATGGTATTCTAACCATCCAAATTTTTTGGATTCTAACAATTCATCCACTTTTGCATTAATATCTGATTGAGTTGGCGGTGCTGCAGGACCTCCATCAAGGATCAGGTTATTGGTAATATCTTTTATTTCTGCATCACTCGCTGTGTATGATCTATCCGATCTAAACAACGAATATGGTGGTGTAATCTGAAGGGACAGTGAAACTTTAGAACCACGTCGTGGGAATAACGGATCACTCACACTACTACGTGTAAATGTTTGTTTGATACTGAAATTCTTGAAAGTTCCTTTGGAAATTGAAAAACCTCCAGAAGTAAAGTTATCAAGATCAATTGTTTCAATATTTAGCGTGGTATTGGATGAGAAGAAGTCATCAGGCCATTTCATCTGTGAACCTAATCCTATGAAGCCTCTAGTAATTTTCAATTTACCTTGACCTTGCAATGTATTATCAAAAGTAGTCTGAACTGCACCTATGGTAAATGATCTAGGTTTTTTACCTCCTAACCAAGGTTCCGTAAATGAAAAATTATACGACCTGAAAAATCGACTATTTGATTGTAGTCTGACGGAAAGCTTCTGACCATCGCCTTGTGGTAGTGGACTCCATGTGTTCCTATCTTTAACATTTGCTATCGAAAAGTTATTAAAAACCACACCCAAAGTACCTATCAAACCGCTGAAACCACCATAACCTGCTGATAATTCTAATTGATCAGAAGGTTTTTCCTCAAGTTGATATTCTATATTTACTGTACCCCTCGATTGGTTGACTGGAGTTTCAATTCCCAAGGTTTCAGGGTTGAAATATCCAAGATTTATGATTTCCCGCTGCGATCTAATGATCTGCGATCTACTGAATTTTTCTCCTGGTCGTGTTCGTATTTCTCTCCTTACGATATGCTCATTGGTACGATCATTACCCTTTATCACTACATTCTCAACGGTAAATTGCGGACCTTCGAATATTCTCATTTCGATATCTACAGAGTCCTTTTCGACTGCTATTTCTACAGGTGTCACATCAAATCCTAAATATCCGTCATCTAGATATAATGACGAAATATCTCTACCGTCAAGACTAAATTTCAATCTATTCTGTAGTAATTCTGGATTATAAACATCGCCCTTTGTCAAACCCAAGATAGTGTAAAGCTGATCGTCAGAATACAGAGAGTTACCTTTCCAAGTAATATTTCTAAAATAATGCCTTTTGCCTTCTTCAATATTTATTTGTACAACGATATTACCATCTTTGTTCCTGTAGGTTGTATCAGACAAAATAGACATATTTTTGTATCCCTCATTCTGGTAGAATTTAGTAATGGTTAGTTTATCTTCATCATACTCCTTTTCGATAAACTTAGACTTTCTGAAAAGTGTACCCTTCCGTTTAATTTTTGACATTTTTTTTCTTATCTTCCTATCTGAAAAAGAAGTATTTCCTTCAATGAGTATATCTTCGACTTTTACCCTATCCTTAGGATTAATTATAAATTCAAGTCTTACACTAGCATTTTTGCCTTCGTCGGGAAACTCATTTACCTTAACGTCAGCATCGAGCTTACCCTTCTCTACATAATATTGTCTGATTTTTTGTCTTGATAGTTCTTTTTGGTCATCTGTTACGATGCCACCTTTGGTCAGAATACCTTTTATTAAGTCATTTAGGTCATCATGATTAGAGTTTTTAACACCTTTATACGACCATCTAGACAAAATTGGCCTTTCGACTAGTACTATTCTTAAAAAAACAATTTCATTTTCTGTACTGTCTTGTATAATCTGTACATCGTCAAATAGCCTTAGCTTTAACAAGGACTTAATAGCTGCGGGTATAGAGGGACCTGGTATTTGTACCTTACCACCTTCTTTTAATCCTGTGATGGATTTAATAGCATTCCGATCTCGATTCTCGGCACCAACAATGGTAATACCGCCTATCTCGTATGTTTTTTTATCATTATAATCTAATACTTGGATGTCATTCTGGGAATATGAGTCGATTGAGAAAACACCAAGTAGATAAACTAAAAGGAAATGCCTTAAATTGAAAATTTTCATAAAATGTCTTTATGTTTATGCAGTGTCAGAACGATATATGTTTTCATAATGCTGTTAGAATTATTTTTTTTAACTTTTATTTAATATAATTAGTAAAGACAGTATCAAACTTCGACTAGCTGCTCACTAGTCATTCCAAATCGTCTTTCTCTACTTTGAAAATCTATGATTGCTTGATAAAAGTCATCTTTTTTGAAATCAGGCCAAAGCACTGGTGTAAAGTAAAACTCTGCATAAGCGGCTTGCCAGAGCAGGTAATTAGAAATTCGATGTTCACCACTT
>JBBRJL010000369.1:0-3795 GCA_038219375.1 Chitinophagales bacterium
CTAAGGTTGAGATTAAGGTTGAGATTTAGATTACATTCTTTCAGGCATTTCGATACCAAGCATATCAAAGGATTTTTGTAAAACATTTCCCACCATGATGCTCAACTGTATTCTGAAAGATTTGGCTTCAGCCGTTTCAGCATTGAGTATTCTTACATCGTGGTAGAATCTATGAAAATCTTTGGCTAAGGCGTAAGAAAAATTTGCAATCGATGACGGGTCATACTGCTCGCCAGCTTCTTTGACGATATTAGGGAAATTCATGACGTGTCTGATCAATATTTTTTCTTGTTCATTGACATCTTTATATGAGATGTGGTCATCTGATATTTCGGCACCAGCTTTTCTAATGATGGATTGAATTCTGACGTATGCATTTTGAATATATGGTCCTGTTTGTCCCTGCATGTCAACCGACTCTTTTGGATCAAAGATCATGCGTTTTTTAGGTTGTACTTTGATAATGAAGTACTTGAGTGCGCCAAGCCCTATTTTTCTAAGGGTATTTGTTTGTTCATCTTCAGAGAGTGACACTATTTCTCCTCGTTCGGCCGACATTTCTGTGGCTTCAGCTATTACTTCTGCTATTAGGTCGTCGGCATCTACTACCGTACCTTCTCGGGACTTCATCTTGCCTGTAGGTAGGTCGATCATGCCATATGATAAATGGTGTAGACCATCTGCAAAAGGCTCGCCGAGACGCTTTAAGATCTCAAAGAGCACTTTGAAATGATAATCTTGTTCGTCAGCTACGGTATACACCATTTTGTCAATGCCGAAGTCTTTGTAACGTTGTTGTGCCGTACCAATATCCTGAGTAATGTACACTGAAGTGCCATCACTACGCATCACAATTTTGCGATCCATGCCGACATCTTCTAGGTTGACCCAAACACTGCCGTCTGCTTCTTGATAGAAAACGCCTTTTTGTAGGCCGTCATCAACTGCTTTTTTACCGAGCAAATAGGTGTCCGATTCGTAATAGAGAGAATCAAAAGTTACACCTAATTTTTCGTAGGTGATGTCAAAACCATCATATACCCATTGGTTCATTGTTTGCCAAAGTGCCATGGTTTCAGCGTCTTTCCCTTCCCAATTTAGGAGCATTTGTTTAGCTTCAGTTCCCAACGCACTGTTATCGTTGAAGTATTTGTTTTTATATTCTTTAAAAAAAGTTGCTTCATCTTGGCCATCTTTTTTTAACTTATTGAAAGTATCGTTGCCTAGTTCAGATGTCTGAAATACACCGTACTCTTTCATTAATTCTTGCTCAAATCTGACATAATATTCTCCTACAAAATGGTCTCCTTTGGTTGCAGTGGAAGATGGTGTTGCATCATTACCGAATTTTTGCCAAGCGAGCATACTTTTACAAATAGCTATTCCCCTGTCATTGATGACTTGCGTTTTGATGACTTCGTATCCATTAGCTTCGAGGATCCTACTACAAGACCAACCAAGTAAAATATTGCGTATATGACCTAAGTGTAATGGTTTGTTCGTATTTGGTGATGCAAATTCCACCATAACTTTTTTGCCGTTAAACGCGGAGATACCGTAATTTGGTACAGACACTATTTTATTGATGGTCGTAATCCAAAATTGATGGGAAAGTGTAAGGTTTAGAAACCCTTTAATAGTATTATGTGCAACAATATTAGAATCATTTGTTACGAGCCATTCATCTATTATGCTACCAATAACTTCAGGTGACTTGCCAACACTTTTTACCAAAGGGAAGATGACAAATGTAAAATCCCCTTCAAACTCCTTTCTCGTTTCGTTTATCAAGACTTCACCATCACTTAATTGAATATCAAATGCTGCTTGAACTGCTTTAATAAAACTGTGTTTGATTTCTATTAAATATAACATATCTTCCCTTCCTTTTTCGTTTGAAACACAAAGGTACAAATTCTAAAAGAATTTTATTTTGTAATTCCCTAATTTGGGTATGATCAATGCTAAAAGATTTTGACAAAGGCAGATTTCACAAAAAACACTAAAATTTCTTTAAAATATTTTATTCATATACCATTTTTGGCAATATATATCTTACAGACTGAAAATAAATTACAATTAGTAATTTAAAAAAGATTAGATTCTATTAAATTTATTATCTAAAATACTAACAATGAGACCATTTAATTATTAATTTTGCGTTGTTTTTAATCCAATCAACATTTATCTTTATATAAATATTGCCCATGAGGAATTTTATAAAATTTACATTCGCCATTTTTTTTCTCACATTTGTGGTTTCGTCTTGTAAAAAAGATATAGCAGGAGATTCTATTTCCGTGTTACAAAAAGCCGATCAATACAATAATCATGTACTCTATGAGTGGAATAATTTGTTTTTGAGAATAGAAAGATATGCCGCAGGTTACCGACCTTGTCCTACTGCCAATGCTTTAGGTTATATTGGATTAGCGAATTATGAGGCGTGTGTGACAGGGATGCCAGCCTATGCATCATTGAAAGGGTACTATAATAACATAAATATTCCTAATGCGCTTTTAAATCAAGAATATCACTGGCCTGCAGTCGTAAATGCTGTAAACAAGTATATGTATAGTAGACTTTTTCCAGAAGTTAGACAAGAGTTTTATGCTGAGATTAAAGTCTTGGCTGACAAACTTGATAAAGAATTCGAAGTAGAAGCTAGCGCCGATATCTTAATAAGATCAAGGAACCATGGTGAAGCAGTAGCTGCTGCCGTGTGGGAATATATGAAAACAGACCCTGTTACATTTGACAAGTATAAAGATCCATTTGAAGATTATGACTGGGAAGCAAGATTTGAGAAAGATGGAGACTGGGTAGCTACATATCCTGGTCCAGGTGAAGGAATGTTTCCATATTGGGGCAATGGACGTACTTTGGCTATCAAAGAAGATTTGAAACTTTGTCGTCCATTTTCTACGTATTATGAATATAGTGAAGGTGATAAATCAGGGTTTTATGCTCAAGCTATCGAAGTATATAGTCAAAACACACCAACGTATTCATTCCAAGCAGAGTGGGTTGGAGAATTTTGGAGTGATGATTTACTCGACTTGACATTTAGTCCTTCTACGCGATGGATTGCAATAGCAAATCAAGTATATAAGTACGAGAATTCGAGTCTTGAAGAGGCTATAGTAACAAATGCAAAGGTAGGTATAGCACTCCACGACGCTGCTATAGGATGTTGGAATTCGAAATACCATTACAACCTAGAGAGACCAGAATCATACATTCAGAGAGTTATAGACCCTTCATGGGAACCAAATCTTGATAATTCGTTAACAGGTGAACCTGGGATTTCCCCTTCATTTCCTGCGTATCCTTCTGGACACGCTACATTTGGAGCAGCAGCGGCAGAAGCACTTTCTAGTGTATTTGGATACAGCTATGCTATGACAGACAATTGTCATAAAAACAGAACAGAGTTTACAGGGTATCCAAGGTCTTTTGGCAGTTTTTACGAAATGGCTAATGAAAATGCATGGTCAAGGATTCCACTTGGCGTACACTACAGAATGGATGCAGAAGAAGGAGTAAGATATGGTACGGAAATAGGTAGAGCAGTCAATAGACTAAATTGGAAGAAGTAAAATAAGTTTTATAAAATATTAAAAGGGTCATTTTTGGCCCTTTTTTGTTACAATAATCACCAAATCATGTTAGTAAATATAAAATCATTTTTGATTCTTAGTTGTCTCGTAGCTTCGATATTTGCTTGTAAAAACAAACAAGAAGCAACTCAAATACAAAGCGATACTCAAGAAATAAAAGAGAATTATGGTACGG
>JBBRJL010000370.1:0-3790 GCA_038219375.1 Chitinophagales bacterium
AAAATGCATTGGACAAAATTACTATGTTACGTGATAAGATTGTTTCTGGATTAGCGACTTTTGAGAAGACAGCTAGCCAATATTCACAAGACCCTGGATCTGCACTTAGAGAAGGAGATCTTGGATATGCTAAAAGAGGCGTTTATGTTCCAGAATTTGAAGCAACTGTTTTTTCACTTTCTAAAGATGAAATTTCAGAAATTATTGAAACAGAATTTGGGTTTCACTTTATTCAACTAATGGAAAGACGTGGTAATAGTGTCAGAGCGAGACACGTACTAATAAAACCAGAGATAACCACTGCTGATTTAGAGATTGCTAAAGCCAAACTAGATTCAATTAGGAATTTGGTATTAATGGATTCTTTAAAATTTGAATTAGCAGTAAAACAAAATTCTCTTAAAGCCGTGCCGTCATATTCAAACAATGGAAGAGTCAAAAATGAGAGAACTAATAATACTTTTTTTGCAGCAGATGATTTTGACCCAGATACTTATTTTGCGATTTTCGAATTAAAACCAGGTCAATTATCAAAACCTTTAGAAATAACAATGCCTGATGGTAAAAAAGCATTTAGATTGATAAAGTTACAAACAATATCTAAACCTCATAAAGCTAATATGAGAGAAGATTTTGATAAAATATCAACATTTGCGAAGGAAAGTAAGAAAAACGAGTATTTTATGAAATGGTTACAGAAGAAGAAGTCTGAGACCTTTATATACACTGATCCTATGTTTAAGGAATGTGACATTAAAATATAAAATACTTTTAAAAACAGTGGAGAATACCGGATTCGAACCGGTGACCTCTACGCTGCCAGCGTAGCGCTCTAGCCAACTGAGCTAATTCCCCTCTTTCTGACCGCTGCAAATGTAGTAACTTATTTAGAAATAATAATTTTTCTTCGATATAATTTTCCAAACATTTGAACATATAATTATTCAATAAAATACGTCTTAACACTAATGACACACGAAGATATCATCAAAGATGTAAAACAAGGCAAATACCATCCAGTGTATTTTTTACATGGAGATGAACCTTATTTTATTGATATGGTAAGTGATTTTATAGAAAATAATGTGCTCAACGAAAGTGAAAAGGCCTTCAATCAAGTTGTGGTATACGGAAAAGATACTGAGTTTAAGACTATCATCGATGAAGCGCGTCAGTTTCCGATGATGTCCAATTATAGGGTTATCATCCTAAAGGAGGCACAGGAGATGAAGACCTTGCAGGAGTTACTAAGCTATATTGAAAAACCATCATTTCAGTCTATTTTGGTCATTTGTCATAAGTACAAAAAAGTAGATAAACGTACCAAATTTGCAAAACTACTTGATTCAAAAGCAGTTGTATTTGAATCGAAAAAACTCTATGCTGATAAAATTGCACCTTGGATAAATGCTTACATTAGAAATTTAGGCCATTCTATTCAACCATCTGCTGCTGATCTGTTGTCAGAATATCTAGGTTCAGACCTTAGTAAAATTAGTAATGAAGTTGATAAACTTATTTTGAATGTCAAAAAAGGTGAAAGTATCTCAGTAGATGATGTCAAAGAGCAAATAGGTGTAAGCAAAGATTTTGACGTTTTTGAGTTACAAAAAGCATTGGGGGAAAAAAACTTTGCAAAATCAAGTTTGATTATTAAGTATTTTAGTGAAAACGCTTCTGCAAACCCTTCTGTCGTTATTGTGAGCAGCCTTTACGGTTATTTTAATAAAGTCTTTATTACAGCCTTAAACTCAAAAGAAAGTGATCAGAATTTAGCTAAATTACTTGGTTTAGGGACTGCTTATTTTGTCAGAGACTACAAAATAGCAGCATCTAATTATCATCCTAACCATTTAAAAAAGATTTTTCAAGCTTTAAAGAAAGCCGATTTAAATTCTAAAGGAGTTGGCGTACGAAGAGGAGAAAACAGCTCGATTTACAAAGATATCTTGATTGCTTGTATGGGCATCTAATGATAACCTTAACGCTCAGATCTAAACATAAACCTACATATTTTTCGTGAGCTTTTGGATAACTTTAAATTCACTCAAAAACACCTTTCCAATCACCCTGAATGCCGTATAAAACGGTATAGCTAACACCATACCCAATATTCCACCTATCTTAGCACCAACCATTATGACAATGAAAATTTCTAGTGGATGCGCTTTGACACTTTTCGAAAAGATATTAGGTTGTAACAGAACATTATCTATAAGTTGCATAAATCCAAAAACAGCTAAAACCTTGAATAATAATGGTATCATTTCAGAATAGAAAGGAACTTCAAGATTTGAAGACAATGTAATCATCACGCCAAATCCTGCACCTATCATAGGACCAATATATGGGATAACGTTCATCACACCTGCAAAAAAACCTATTAATAAAGCATTTTTAACTCCCATCAGGGTAAGTGGTAATGATACAAGCAACGTTACTATGATTACTTGAAATAAAATACCTATAAAATATCTTATTAACAACTTACTGATCTCATCGACAGCCTGCCTGGTATGACTTTCGTAATTAACAGGTACCAAAGCAGCAATTATATTGTCAAATAATCCTTGCTCGCGCAAAAAGAAAAATCCAATAAAAAATACTGAAAATACTCCCACGATAATATTTCCAAATGCATTGACCGCAGAACCAAAAATAGATTGAATATTTGATGGATTTAGGTATTCCGTAATCATATTCTTAAGCTTCTCAAAAAAATCCTGATCACTTACATTTTGATTTTGAAATTCAATATTCTGTACTGGATTTTCACTATGAATGTTAACAAGTAAATTTATCGATCTTATTTGTTGATTCAAACTATCTTGCAGATTACCAATACTATCTAAAAGTATTTGATGAGAAATCAGCGTATTTTGGTTTTTAACCGGTGTATTAATATCTTTAATTATTGAATCCTGTTGAATCATTAGTTTTTTATCCACTAACCATTTTTCCCAATCTTTAATGGGTTCTTCAAGAGCAACCACTACCCTATTGTAATCCACTTTTGACAGATTCTCGACTTGATTAACAAGTGGCGGAACAAAAATCCAAACAAGTAATAAAAAACTTAATACAAAGAGACTCAAAGTGAGAATTGCTGCTATATTTTTATTCATAAATTTTCTCAAAAAAACGATCACTGGAGCCCCAATCATAGAGATAACCCAAGCGATAAGTATATAGGTAACAATGTCACTAAGATAGTAAATAATTCCAGATACCAGCAATATGGGTATCAAGGCAATAAGGTATTTTACATTAAACTTCATAAGACATTATTTACAACAACAAATGTAATGCTTTATTAAATAATTATTAACAAAATCACAAAATAATGGAAAATCAACTATGTAAACATAAGAAATACAAGTGTTTATAAAATTAATAAAATCGTATTATATTAATTGCAATTTTTGTTTTGTAATTCTGACTTTTTGTTTTACCTTTGGGTCTTCAAGTGAACTGATAATACACTTGAATCGTTTTTAGAACCATAACATATACCTGAAGAATGAATACAACATTCCCCAAGTCATTACGACTTTGCAAGAGCAATAACCTAATTATTAATTATGGTTTAGCTATCAAAAAATATATAAGCATCTTATTTTTTGTATTATTGATTAATTCTGTGGACGCTCAGACTCCTGTACCTATGGCTTCACAAATGGGATTGTCGTACACAGAAAATTTTACAGATATTGCAAACTGGACAAATGGGTTTGGCGCAGGGATTGGTGCTAATCGATGGACCGCAAATGCAGTTGGTGGTAGTGGAGCC
>JBBRJL010000371.1:0-3769 GCA_038219375.1 Chitinophagales bacterium
ATGGACAAGGAAGGATTCGGTATGTGTAGCAACATAGGTGCCTGCGAAGCTGAATGTCCAAAAGAAATCAAACTAGAGAATATCGCCTTTATGAATAGATCTTACTTGAAAGCGGTATTTAGTGGGGAAGAAGCGTAAATAGTTACTTAATTTTTAAAAATATAAAAAGCCCGAATTGCTGATTATTAGTAGTTCGGGCTTTATTTGTTTGATTTTAAAATTTGAATCAACAAATTAGCTAAGCAAATGTACATTTCATTCCTTCAGCTGATGTAAATGGAATAGAGCAAGTTTTACCAGTTTCACATTCTTGACTACAAAAAACATTTTGATTACTGTCATACGCAGTAATTTGAATCATTTGAAGATTTGATTGAGGATAACAAAAACTGCCATACAGGTTTACTACTTCATTTGTTTTATCATAAGTTGCCCTTTCGCAGTAGCAATCTAAGCACTTAGTTTCTTTCATTTGGTTAATAACACCATCAATAGACATCATATTTCTAAATTTTAATTTTATTTTCCTAATTCACTTTCAATAAGATCATTCAGAGAATTTAAGTTATTCTTCTCTAGGTAAGTGTCTAGATGCATGTCACTACGAACTCCGAAATTTAGGTCATATTGCTTTTCTATTGTTCCGATATGAGTATCTCCACGCTTTTCTCTTAGTGTTCCGTCTTTAGTAAGACTTCTTTGTCCTTTCATTCCTAGTGCATCATTTTTTACTTTGGTCATTTTTTATTTTTTTTAATTCACAAAATTTTATTCTATTTGTTCAAATCAAAATCCATTCCAAGCCCAAAATCAATTAATTATGTCATATTTCATTGCAAATTTTAAATAAATCGACTTAGATTTATCAATTATCCATGTCAATATGACAAAATAATGACATTTTATACCAATATTGTAAATTATAAAGCGTAATTTTGCAATATATTTACAAAATAGCGTATGTTGATAGAATTTAGAGTATCGAACTATAGATCCGTAGGTGATGAACAAATCATCAGTTTATTACCTTCACCAAAGCAAAAAGACTTTGAATCCAATATCATTGTTCAGGATAATTACAGTATATTAAATGCATTGGCTTTGTATGGACCCAATAGTGGTGGTAAAAGCAATGTTCTAAATGCGTTTGAATTATTTGATAGATTTTTGTATTTATCTACCCAAACCAACAGTACTGCCAAGTTGCCTTATGATCCATTTCTGCTTAGAGAAGGGTATGATCAGAAACCTTGTATGATGGAAATCACGTTTTTGGTCGATGGTACAAGGTATAGATATGGCTTTGAATTTAATAAAGAAAAGATAACAGCTGAATGGCTCTTTAGAAAAAAAAGAGGGAGAGAAGTAGAACTCTTTTTAAGAGAAGATGATACCATAGATGTATTCTCTCCTATGAAGGCTTCGCAAAAAATCATTGATGCAGCGATAGAAGCCACTAGAGACAATGCACTCTTTTTGTCATTTTGTGATTTATTCAATATCGAAGAAGCAAAATCAATTTTCCGGTGGTTTGATAAATTTATATATGTAGATGGTTTGGAGACGAGTAGAGATGCTATACGTACCATTCAGTTATTACAAAATGAAAAGTACGCGGCGGAAATCAAAAAATATTTAGACATACTTAATTTAGGCTTTCATGACGTATTGATTGATAAAAAGGAGTTTGACCCAAGTGAATTGCCGGACGGTTTGTCTGATGTGGCAAGATCTTCTATAATGAGAGAATTGGGAGGTAAAACAGGACTAAAAGTAAATGCTACACATAGTTTTTATAGCTTATCAGGTGATTTGACAGACAAACGGATCATTTGGCCTATGGAAGAAAGGGAATCAGAAGGTACAATAAAAGCTTTTCATTTTAGTGGCCCAGTGCTTTATACGCTTATGAACGGTGGTGTATTAATCGTAGATGAGATAGAAGCTAAAATGCATCCGCTAATTACACTCAATACAATAAAACTATTTCTAGATAAACAAACAAACCCAAAGAACGCACAGATCATATTTGCTACACATGATACTAACATCCTTCATTATGCAAAATTAAGAAGAGATCAGATAAATTTCGTAGAAAAAAATCAATGGGAATCGACAGAGATATTTGCATTGTCAGACTTCAGGTATAAAAATGACAATTTGAAAGAACGACATGATATCGACAAAGAAAAGAGATATTTAGAAGGTCGATATGGTGCAATTCCAGAGTTAAAAAAGTCATTTTCTTTAGCAAATATAGCGAAAAATGGCGAAAAAAGGTCATGCAAAAGGACGTAGCCGACGGCTAGAAAAAGAAGGACGTCCTGAAAGATGGAAGGCATACAAACAGTACTTTTTGATAGTGTGTGAAGATACTGTCACAGAACCTGCTTATTTTAAAAAATTCAAGTCCTTGTTTCCAGAAAATACCCTATTCTTGAGAACGGTTGGCACAGGGAATGACCCTTTTGGAGTAATAAAAACTGCTATTCAAAAACGAAGAGATCTATCCGAAGAAGCAGGTAGAGAGATAGATTTTACTTGGGTAGTTTGACAAAGATGATGCAGATCTGAACGTAGTCAAAACTAAACGATTTGACGACGCTTTTAATATTGCAAGTATGGAGAATCTGAACATTGCTTTCAGTAATGAAGTTTTTGAAATATGGTTAGTTTTGCATTTTACATTACCAAATTACGATAAACCTATACCACGAAATTTGATATATGATATCCTAGAAAAAGAGATCAAAACTTTTGATCCAAATTTCGTTTATCATCATGGAAAGAAGGATGTTATCGATTTTGTAGAAATGTTTGGAAATGAAGAGATAGCTATAAAAAACGCCAAACTCTTAAATGAATTCCATAAAGCTAATCCACCTATCAAGCGTAATCCATCTACAAATATTTATTTATTGGTCGAAGAGCTAAGGAGTTGGATTAAATTTTATGGCGAGTAAATATAAGCACATAAAAATTATCATTTCGTTACATCAATTTTAACGTAGCGATAACTATTATGAAACTCATAACAACTTACCTTTGAAGCATTAACAATAAATCTTTAAATTCCTTAATCATGAAATCACTTTTATCTTTTTCATTTATGTTCTTTAGCTTTGTGAGCTGCTATGGACAGTCTGATCCTTCATACTACATTAATGGCTTCCGATTAGATTCTATAAGTGCGCAATATGTAGAAGCAGAAACCCGCAATGTTACTCTTAGTACTAGAGTCTTTCTAGATATAGATTATGGTCAAGAATCCAAAATAATTTACAACAGATACAACAGAGTAGCTGATGAAAAAGGAAATTATATAGAATTCAAAAGCAATATGGATGCACTCAATTATCTGATCAACCTTGGTTATGAATTGGTTGAAACAAATTATTTAAATAGGTCAGATGATATTATTCGTGCAAAATATCTTTTAAAAAAGAAAGTTAGATAAAATTTCCGTTGACATTGGAAAATAATTAACCTTTTCTTCAGACGCTCAAAAAAAAATAGGATGCATCTCAAATATCTGAAATACATCCTATCTTTATAACTACATCTTTCTTATATTCTTACTTCCTACTCGTCGTCATCACCGCATTTTGCATGGCTGGCATGACTTGGACTATTTTATCCGCCATTTTTGTTGATTGGTTGATCCAATAAGTGGTTTTGTCGGCTTCGTTTTCGTGGCTTACTACTTCAACTACATGATAGTTTATGTCACCCATTTTTTCATTCTCTTTGACGGTAAGTATTACTTTTT
>JBBRJL010000372.1:0-3743 GCA_038219375.1 Chitinophagales bacterium
CATCTTTCCATCTTTAGTACAGCTATAAATATATGTACCAGAAGAAAGGCTAGCAACATTAATATTCACCTTTTTTTCGATCAAATCTACCCTACTATTTGTCAATATTACCCTACCCAGAACATCACGGATAGCCCATTCTTTCAATTCCCCATCATTATCAAACATGATTTGTAAATCTTCTACCACTGGATTGGGCAATAATTTTATTTGATCTATCATCGCAATATCTGTAGCACTATTGATCATTGTCGCTTCCCATTCTTGACTATAAAAAACACATTCATTGGCATCAGAAATTAAAACTTCATATGTACCTGGTGTGGTAATAATAATATCGGAAGACTGAATACCTATCCCCGTACCATTCAATTTCCAATCATAACTGTAAGGAGGAGTACCGCCACTCATTATTATGGAAATATATCCTGGATCTGACGTATTTATTTGCAAGTCCAAAGAGTCTTCCACTAGGCTAAATGCTTCAGGACTTGAGATAGCAAACGTATCAAATACCATACAATTATTTTTGTCTACTACCTCCATCGCATAAAACCCTTCACTTAGATTGGTGAGTTGAGTTGTTCCTTCTTGATCAAACCAATTAATATCATAACTACCTGTACCACCTTTTATAAAGACAGATATTTCACCTAGCGCATCACCTGGACATAGGTTACTTGTAATCATTTCTGTCACTATGATTTCATCAGGCTGTGCCAAAGTAAATATCTTGATTGAAGTACAATTATTAGTATCTGTGATAGTTAGCGTATAAGTGCCACTAGGTATATTGGATAGGACAGATGTTTTTATGCCATTAGACCAATCGTATTGATAAGGACTCACGCCTCCTATCACTAACAAACTTATGCTTCCTGTTTCATCACCGAAACATAGCGGTTGTGTATAGTTTGGATTTGGTAAAATTTCAGAAGGTTGGTTGATTATTACTTGTTGAATTAGTTCACATGCTGATCCATCCGATATCGTCACTTGATAACTTCCAGCAGCTAATGCATCAACACTACTTCCTAAGCTTCCATTTGACCATCGGATTTCATAGGGTTCTAAACCTCCTTCGATAGCAAAAGTAGCCGAGCCGTTATTCAATCCAAAACAACTAACATTTGCCTGTTGTACCGTAGCCGCAATGGTACACCCAAAATCATTACATGTCTGCGTATAAATTACTTTCGCCACTACACATCCATCATCATCTCTGCCTTCTATGATGTAACGCTGACCTCCCAACACTGGTTGATCCATACCAATACCATCAAAGTTGATATTTACCAAAGAATCAAGAAGGACTGGTGTCAAAAGTACAGCACCTTTACTGATACATTCTTGTGATACTTCAAAATTTATGGGCTTCCACATTGGATCGAAATCTAAAATTTCAATGCAAATATTTCCAGTCCGAGATCCTGACTGTGTTACTCTTGACCCAATTTGTACATAATAAGTTTTACCAGCTTCCATATTATCCAGGTGAAGATATCCATTGCAGTAATGCGGATTTTTATTACAATAAATAGATGTGAGATTACTGCAACTGCCTTCATAAACTGATAAAATATGTTCAAAATCTACATTTGCTCTCAAATAAACGCCATTTGAACTTGGGGCTACAAAAGAAAACCAAACATCCGAGACAACTGTATAATCACAAGAAGGTCTTACGCCTGAGTAAGCTGCACCTGTATTTATAGAAGCGGTACATTGGCTATTTAATATGACTGGAAGTGAAGCTACACAATCATCATTTGTGACAATCGGGCTTTGATTTTCTACTATCTGCCCACAAACTTTACCTTCCAAAGTTGAGAAGTATCCACTTACTTGAAAAAAATAATTTTCCCCTATTTCTATCTCCTTAACGGTGATGGATTGACCAGAATATTCCGAAGTTACTTCGACTAATTGATCACAACTGCCTTTAAAAACAGCTAAAGCATCTGCAAAGTCCGCGTTACTCTTAAACTCGACATCATTTGTATCTTGTGGTATAAAAGAATACCAAATATCTGCCCTAGACCTTAGATTTTTGGTAGGCAAAGGTCCATCAAAATCTGCAAGTTTATTTTGTGCGTTGACGCAAGGTTGGTTTTTTGAAATAGAAATTGCTTCCAAACAAAGATCGCTATCAGGAAGTTGGCTATTCGTAGGATTAGATATCAAGGAGATACAACCGTTTCCTTTTTGAAGACCAAATTCTGCTGCTTTACCAGAGATGCGAATGATGTAATCTTTGTCTAAACCTGCATCAAAAATTATGTTTTCACCTACAAAACCATATTCATCCCTATTAACGCTTTGCAATTTCGATGGTTGATCGCATGTTCCTTCGAAAATTTCAATCTGATCATTAAAGCTACTTTGAGTTCTTATTTGAAAATTTGCTGACGATGCAGATTTCCAAGAGTAATATAGATACCCTAAGGATCCGTCTGAATTTAGTGGATTCAAATCATCCGTGCTTAAGGCATTGGTATTGTCGAAATCAAGACAATCACCATCTAACTGGAGAATTGTTGCCTTAACACACCGATCATTAATACTACCCTTCCCTGTCACTTTTACATTGTCAAAGCCTACCCACCAAGCCCAACCGCCATCATTATGTTCCCATATCAACCTTATTTGTTCTCCTCTGAATGGAGATAAATCTATGGAGTCCCTAAGGGCTTTGTCCACCTCTGGTCCGCCAAAATCTGTAGTATATATTTTGACAGGTATCCATTCTTTACCATTATCAACATACAATTGCAAGTATTCATTGGCTTCGTATGTACGGTAAATTAAGTCGTAAGTCAATTTGTAATTTGAAAATTCAGAAGCATCAAAAGTTGGACTATAAATTCTCAACTTAGATAAAGGAGCATTTTCCCCTAGTATATCATCATTAAAATATACAAAACAGCTACCGTCTATCGTTCGTCCATCATTGAATACACCAAAATTCCAATCATCTACACCATTAAGAATCTCAGTGGACCATCCATCAGGCAAGGCACAATCGTTAAAGTTTTGACCCAATATGATCTCTCCATCTTTTGACCCAGTCACACTTATATTGTCAACGCCTGCCCACCAGCCCCAAGTATTTGCATCGTCATATTCAATGACAATCCGCATACTATCCGAAGCGATAAAACTAAGGTCTGCACTTATGTCTACATAATCTGAAAACTTATCACCAGAATAGTTTCTATTTTTAAATTCTCTTATGAGATATTCCTTTTCGCCATTATCGATCAAGATGCGCATATATTCCTGCTTATCTCTTCTGAAATGTACCTGCGCTTTAAATATCAAATCGGAAAATGAGCTTCCATCAAAATATGCGGATGTAAATCTAATATTAAATGAATCTGTCTTATCGCCTGTGAGATCATCATCAATGATTAACATACATGAACCGTTGATAGTCAGACTATCCGCTTTGGGGTTTCTCGGAATTCCTATAGACCAAGCTGCATTTTGATTCCCTTCAATTTTGACCGACCATTGCGCAGAAAGTTCACATCCATTAAAGTCTTCGTAGAACAATATTTGTTGACCATATATAAAGTTAATAGTCAAGAAAAACGTGAAATACAATACAACATTCTTACGCATAACAGTGATTTTTTGTTCGGCATCGTAAAAATATATAAGTTTTTTCTATTTTGTTTAAAAATGTAATAAATTGCGTGAAATTTTCTGATATAGCATATAATTATGGCAGGCATTCAACC
>JBBRJL010000373.1:0-3734 GCA_038219375.1 Chitinophagales bacterium
GATATGAATGTGGCCATTGGCGTAGGGAGGCCCATCGTGCAAGACATACAGCGGCCGAACTTTTCCCGCCTCCTGAATCTGTTCGTACAATCGTTCCTTCTCCCGCAATTGTCTTAATGCCTCCAAATAAGGTAAAGATTCAATATCCCCTACAGTTCCACCTATTTCGGTAATGATAATATCGTAATTATGCTCTTTCTCTAGAAGTGTGGCACGCCTTTTTATTTCATCCGTGATATGCGGGATGACTTGCACCGTTTTACCAAGGTAGGCACCTGCCCTTTCTTTGTTTATGACGGTTTGGTATATCTTACCAGTTGTGACATTATTGCCTTGCGATGTAGGTTTGTTAAGAAATCGTTCGTAATGTCCTAAGTCAAGGTCCGTCTCTGCGCCATCTTCGGTGACGTAACATTCACCATGTTCGTAAGGATTGAGCGTTCCAGGATCTACGTTAATGTAAGGATCAAATTTCTGAATGGTCACGGTAAGGCCACGTGATTGGAGTAATTTTGCAAGGGATGCTGCAATGATACCTTTCCCAAGTGATGATGTCACTCCTCCCGTAACAAATATATATTTAGCCATGTGTGATTGATAGGCAGGAGGATTGATTTCTCCGCTACGGGACACAAAGGTAGCTGTTGTTTTTGAATTTTTAGGGATGCGGTTGACTTTTTGATAATTTTACTTCTTAAAACCTATGAAATAGTCGTCCAATATGGACCATCGGATAATTTTCCAATCCAAAAATACTTTCATCAAGGAAGCAAATCGAAATAGAGGTAAGCCCAATTTTACTTTTCGTCCTTACTGGTCGGTAATCAGTTTGAAAAGTTATTCATTCATATATTGTTTACCAAGATAACAGGGTACTTTTTAATTTTTTCAGTTTTGTTAATATCAGTTTCGCCCTATTGGATGATGCACTTAAAAAATTAATCTTGGCTGCATTTCTCATTTCTTTACATAAAATTAACGTTCTGCTCAGATTGAGTTTATATTGATTCAATACTTTTGTATAAAATTAATGTGTCATGCAGAATAAATTTATTGTCTCACTTATCATCCTCCTTGTGGTAATCTTTCCATTCAGCTTGATATACTATCTTGCAACTAATTTTAAAAAATCATCAAGGATTAATTATCATCCTCCTTCAGCAACTCAGCTAAGCAATGCCGCTTAAATAACACCTTCATTAAATTTTCCATATTTTTACTGCCAAATTGTCTTTTAAAATACACTAAGTATCAAAATTTGACATTTTAGCTACGCGTTTATGTGGTTTTTCTTTGAAAATAGTATAATTTTACGAATTGGTTCATATTTATCAAAGATATGATCAGCTAACACGAATCACGAAAATATATAATAATGTTTTTTACTCAGACAGAACAATATGAAACCTTAGTCACGGGACAATATGGAAGACCTGATGATTATCCTGATATTGATGGTTACGAAAGCTTGTTATTTTACATACAGCGTAATCAAAATCGAAATACTGTCGTTTATGAGGCAAACCTTTTATATGACGGTTTGATAGATCTGAATGACCCAATCTCCATCAATTGGGTAAAATTCATGGATAATGGAGAAGAGGAAATTCAACCATTAAATTACATTCAGAAAAAGCTAGCTTACGGTTATGATTTCAAAGTAATTTCTCATGATTTGATAGAGTTTTGTATTGTTTCTTATACTGCCATGAAGTTTTATTTGTCAAAAAACAAAAAAGGAAGTTATCAAGTTTCGGCATCTCTTGAGGGTGTTTTGTCCATCATCGATAGTATATATATTTATGCTGAAGATATGGGTATCTTTCCTCAGGTGAAGTTTGCTGAGTTTTTTGGTCGATGCCAAACGACTAAGAAACGTGTTTATAAAAAGCTTTTTTTACAGCTGTAATCAGTTTTTAGGGATGATTGACTAATATTTTTTCTTCTCCTGCCAACATTCAGGTGTTTTACATCGTTCTTATTATTCAGTAACAAACAGACTAGATCATGCGTACGATTTTAAGTTTTATAATATTTTTCTGTGCCTTATCTCAATTACTTGTTGGCCAGGTAACCAATGAAGGAGTAAAAGCGGTGGATGGTAGTATCCTTAATTTTGGGCTAGGTATCGGTCTGAATGTCCCATTTGGTGACCTGTCGGATAGATACGGCAATAATATGAATTTTTCAATAGGTGGAGAA
The DNA here is from genome assembly GCA_038219375.1 of Chitinophagales bacterium. Classification (GTDB taxonomy): domain Bacteria; phylum Bacteroidota; class Bacteroidia; order Chitinophagales; family Saprospiraceae; genus OLB9. Next base: position 2,203 of record JBBRJL010000373.1, read on the forward strand.
TACATCACACAAAATAATTGGTTATTGAATGGTGAATTCATGTATCTATTTAGCGAAAATATCAAAGAAGATGTTTTAGCGCCATTTCGGACTAGTGAAGGTTTTATCCTAGGCGACGATAACCAATATGCGAGCCTTATCATGAAGCAACGTGGTTTTTATATGGGAATCGGAGTAGGAAAGTTAATCCCTATCAGTAAAGCTTCAAGGTCAGGGATTAAGTTATCGCTTAATGGTGGTATTCTACAACACCAAATCAAGTTTTCTGATGATCGAAATTCAATAGGTCAAATCAGAGCTGGCAGACATGTCGGATATGATAGATTGTCCCGTGGCTTTTCACTTAAGGAAACCATAGCTTACAAACATTTGAGCCAAGACAGAAGACTTAATTTCGAATTTGCATTGGATTTTATTCAAGGATTTACATCAGAGATCCGAGCTATTAATTTTGATACCGGACTTCCTACCAATAAATCTAGACTTGATATGCTCATCGGTGCAAGAATTATTTGGAATCTTCCTTTCTACAAAGGCGGTGAAAGTACGGTGTACTATTGATAACTTACTTTTAGTCAAAAGAAATTAAATTGCGTCCGCCACGGCTATTGGATTTTTGCAATTAAATTTACTTTAAGTAATCGTAATGAGATAAAGTTTACAAATCTGGCGTAGTCATTTTATTTATTTTTCAAGACGCAAATAAGGAGAACAGCAGTAGCTACTTGACGAATTTGCATCGAAGAAAAAGGATAAATGAACAATTCAAAATGGATAGGTCATTTCTTTACAATTCCTAAGTATGAACTAGGAGCATAATCTTTATCAAATATTTTATAAGAATATGAGATAATTGACCCTATTATAGTGTCCTTTGGTCAAAAAGCCTCACTTTTGTACTTCAATTGATGTAGATATTTCACAAATCATGTCTTACTTGCTGTTTTTTTTCTACACTGTAGCCATACACCTTGGTAATATATATATATACCTCGGGCGGCTATTTAGTCCCAAATTAGCATCTTTATATATAGGTAGAAAGCAGACTTGGGAGACACTAATTGCTTTTTCGCAAAAATACCAAGATTCCTGCTGGATTCATTGCGCGTCATTGGGTGAGTTTGAACAAGGAAGGCCTCTGATCAAAAAACTTCGCATCAATTATCCCGAAATGCCCATTGTTTTGAGTTTTTATTCGCCATCAGGCTATGAAATAATGAAACATTATGATCGTGTCGATGCAGTCATTTACTTGCCAAGTGATCTACCTTCCAATAATAAAAGACTTCTCCAATTGATCCAACCATCCATGGTGATTTTTGTCAAATATGAGTTCTGGTGGAATTTATTAGATTTGCTGACTAAAAAAGACATAAAAGTATTTTTGGTTTCAGCCGTTTTCCGCAAAGGAAATTACTTCTTCACTTCGCTGTTCCATCCTTTTTTATCTATTTTAGCTCGATATCAAAATATTTTTGTCCAAGATAGAGCATCTGCAGACATTCTTACGCAACACAAGATTTCAAATCACA
>JBBRJL010000374.1:0-3726 GCA_038219375.1 Chitinophagales bacterium
ACCAAGGATATGTTGCGCAAGAGTTTATCACCACCGCAACAACAAACGAAGGTAAGGAAAGCGCATTAAATAATGCCATTAGAATATGCGATGTTTAACAATCAAAATAACAATTAATTAAAATCTAAATAATTTAAGACATGTATTTCAATTCGGAAGGATCAAATGAAGTGACTTATGATGCAATCGTCGTAGGTTCGGGTATTAGTGGAGGATGGGCTGCAAAAGAATTATGTGAAAAAGGGTTAAAAACAATTGTCCTTGAAAGAGGTCGAATGGTAAAGCATGGAGATTACCCGACAGCTAATATGGAAGATTGGGAATTGCCCAATAGAAACAAAATGACTCCTGAACAAATGAAGGAATACAAAATCCAAGAGCGAACAGGATATACCATGACGCCGGCTTATCAACATTGGTGGCCAAAAGATACAGAAAATCCTTATACCGAAGCAAAACCTTTCGATTGGATCAGGGAGTATCATGTGGGTGGAAGGTCATTACTTTGGGGTAGACAGTCATACCGTTTAGGCGACTTAGATTTTGAAGCAAATGCAAAAGAAGGTGTTGCGGTAGATTGGCCAGTAAGATATGCAGACATGGCACCATGGTATGATTATGTAGAGACGTTTGCGGGAATCAGCGGTCAGAATGAAGGTTTGAGTCAATTGCCAGATGGTAAATTTCTACCACCGATGGAATATAATTGTCTTGAAATAGATGTAAAAAAGAAAATTGAAGATAAGCTTGGCATCAAAATGACCATGGGTCGTACAGCTCATCTCACCGAACCAAAAGGAAATAGAGGAACATGCCAAACAAGAAACAGATGTATGAGAGGCTGTCCATATGGTGCCTATTTTAGTAGTAATGCTTCTACCCTTCCAGCAGCTGAAGCAACGGGTAATCTTACGATCAGACCTTATTCTATTGTGACAGAAATCATTCTAGACGATTCCAAAGAGAAAGCAAAAGGAGTAAGGATCTATGATTCAGAAACAAAAGAGACCAAAGAATATTATGCTAAAGTAATATTTATGTGTGCCTCCACTTTAGGTACCGCTCAGATCATGCTCAATAGTACTTCAGACAGATTTCCTGAAGGTTTCGGAAATGAAAGTGGTGAATTGGGACATAATGTAATGGACCATCATTTCAGATTGGGCGCTAATGGAAAATCAGATGACTACAAAGATAAATATTTTTCAGGTAGAAGACCGACGGGCATCTACATACCTAGATTCCAAAATTTGGATGCTAAAAGCAAAAGACCGTATCTCCGAGGATTCGGTTATCAAGGTGGCGGAGGCCGCGAAGGATGGGGCCGATATGTAGCAGAAGCTGAGTACGGCAAAGGATTTAAAGATGCAATATCAGAAGCAGGAGACTGGAGCTTTGGTATGATGGCTTTCGGAGAATGTTTGCCATATCATGACAATAAAGTAACTCTAAATAAGGAGTTGAAGGATATTTACGGTCTGCCTACCCTGATTATGGATGCTGAGTGGAAAGAAAATGAAAAACTGATGCGCAAAGATATGACAGCAAACGCAGCAGAAATGCTAGAAGCAGCAGGACTTAGGGATGTAAAGACATTCGATGCAGGTTGTAATCCAGGTTTAGGTATCCATGAAATGGGAACAGCCAGAATGGGTAAAGATCCCAAAACTTCAGTCCTCAACAAATGGAACCAAGTGCACGCCGCAAAAAATGTTTTTGTTACTGACGGTTCATTTATGACCTCTGCAGCTTGCGTCAATCCATCTTTGACTTACATGGCATTTACGGCACGTGCTGCTAATTATGCTGTAGAAGAACTCAAAAAAGGCAACCTTTAATAATTAATTAATTGATCAAATTTAAAATTGATATATAATGGATAGAAGAGAAGCACTAAAAGCGACATCTTTATTCTTGGGTTATACACTTACAGCTGGTACTGCTGCTGCATTGATAGGTGGATGTAAAGCTGAAACGAATTCAGACTGGATGCCCAAAACGTTAAGCACCGACCAATCAGATCTCCTTGCGGAAATATGCGAAACCATCTTACCTAAGACAGACACTCCTGGAGCAAAAGATGCATTATGTCATAGATATTTAGATGAGTTGTTGACAAATTTTTATGATGCTGAAAAACAAAAGTATTTCTTGGATGCTTTAGGTGTTTTTGATGAAAAATCAAAAGCAAAATATTCAAAGGCGTTTGTTGCACTTAATATCAATGAAAAAGAAGAAATCTTAGGCATATTGGCTAAAGAAGCAAAAGAATATAAAGATGACACAGGTGAAAAACCACATATCTTTAAAGCGATCAAAGAAGCAACGGTAAGTGGCTACTTTTCTAGTGAAGTAGGCGCAACTGGTGGTTTGTGTGCCTTCGTATCTATACCTGGTCCTTATAAGGGATGTATCGATTACAGTACTGTGGGCAAAGCATATGTTTTGTAACAAATCTTTTTATTAATAGACATTCAGCGTAAAAAAATAAAAATATCATTTATCTGAAATACAAATCATTATAATATCATGTACAAATTTATATACTTACTTATGTTCACATTGGCAATAATATCATGCAAGGAAAGCGCAAAACCTGATGTTGTAGCAGAAAACAATACAACCGACTCCACTACTATCAAAATATCACTAGCGCAATGGTCTTTTCATAAAGCACTAGATAGTATGGAAATGGATAATCTTGATTTTGCAGAGAAAGCAGGTAAGATGGGTTTTGAGGGTATAGAATATGTAAATAAGTTTTTCAAAGATAAAGCCCAAGATACAGCCTACCTATCTCAAATGACACAAAAAGCCAAAGCAGCAGGTGTAGCGCAGTTGCTTATCATGGTAGACAGTGAAGGTTACCTTGGCGATGCCGATGAAGCCAAAAGATCAGAAGCGATAAAAAATCATTTTAAGTGGGTAGATGCCGCAGCTTTTTTAGGTTGCCATTCTATAAGAGTAAATGCACATGGGGAAGGAACTGCAGCAGATGTAGCAAAATATGCAGTTGATGGTCTTTCCAAACTATCTGAATATGCTGCCACAAAAAACATCAACGTACTAGTAGAAAATCACGGAGGCTATTCATCAGATGGCACTTGGCTAGCAGGTGTAATGGCTGCAGTCAACAAATCCAATTGTGGTACTTTACCTGATTTCGGAAACTTTTGTATTAAAAGAAAAGACGGTAAAATGTGGGATTCTCCATGTATTGAAGCGTATGACAGATACAAAGGAGTTGCCGAACTTATGCCATACGCCAAAGCTGTCAGTGCTAAATCTTATGACTTCGGAGAGTTAGGTTTCGAAACCACCATTGATTATCTCAAAATGATAGGTATAGTCAAAGATGCGGGATATTCTGGATTTATAGGTGTAGAATATGAAGGCAGCAGACTAACTGAAGAAGAAGGAGTAATAGCCACAAAAGCCCTCATTGAAAAATGTCTAAAAGAAGTAGCAGCTTCCACAGCAGATCCTAAATAATCAATCTCACAATATTAAAAAGCATCTATTTAGAAATAAAATAGATGCTTTTTTAATGTATCAAGCATAAAATTGCTTTGATTAAAGTTATAAATGAACTTTAGCACACACAATATTTTTTTAAATAAAGTTAAGTTCGCTCCGAAAATGCTCACTTTTTAGTAATCAATCGTTTTTACCCCTTGCCCGACCCCCGACGACCCCCTGCCCCTAAAAGGGTGACTGCCGAAGGGG
>JBBRJL010000375.1:0-3712 GCA_038219375.1 Chitinophagales bacterium
TAGACTTAATTATTTTCAGATACCACTCTCTGGGGTTTACTTTTTTGGAGAAACAGGCGATAAGTTTAGGCCTAAAGTGTTTTTAGGACCTTATGTTGGGTTTTTACTTGGTGCTAAAAACGGAGATATTGACGTAAAAGAATCCTTTAAATCTTTAGATTTTGGTGGACAAGTTGGGCTAGGTTTTAATTATAGCCTAAAAGAAAGAACTTGGTTGAATGTTGATCTGGGATATTCTGCAGGTTTTGCACCAGCTTATTCAGCAGAAAATGCAGCAGGTAAAAATAATGCACTATTTCTGAATATAGGATTAAGTTTTCCTATAGCAAGTAACTAAATTTTAACGGAATATAAAAGTAAAAAGCCTGCTCATTTAGTTGAGCAGGTTTTATTTTTTATAGATCATACTTTGACACAAAATATCCAGCTACAACATTCTATTAAATGATTCTATAAATTCTGGTTATAATTTTTGTTATCTTAGGTCTATTTATTATTGGTAGGAGTAGATTTATCAATTTTTATTATCTCACTGCCTTCAGACCGGTATGGGTAGAATCTTGCGAATAACTCTTCGCTGTACCAACCTACTTTTCTTGTTTTGGTCACCATATCCATATGGGCCTTATTTTGATAAGCAAAAGCGCGCATAGCACTACTTTCTTCCCATATACTGAATGTGGCTTGGTACCTGAACGGAAGCTCGCCCACACCGGCAGCAAATATCGGTTGATGACCATTTTGTAAACTCCGACTGACAGCTGGAACATCTCTCCAAAATCTTATCATATCTTTCCATTTTATAGTGGCTCTAGTAATTACAGCTACTTTGTTGGTGTCATCATGCCAAGTAGGGTTACTAATGAATGGATTTTTTCCACCCCAAAGTCCATGAGCCATAGTTGCTTTCATATATATAGTTTGCTGCGCAGATGTATGTGAAATATACGCTTGAAATATAGGCGATCGGGCAAAATAGTCATCGGCTTCATCTTCACTTTTCCAGACACACAGTAAGGTATATCGACTTAGATCGGGCATGACGCTAAACCCATCCTTACTACCGCTACCCATCAATTTCATAAATTCCAACCCTTTGACTTTGGCACAAAGTATCACAAAATTTGACATACTTTTTAGCGCAAAAATCTTGTTTTGCCATCCAGATAAAGCGAAAATGGTGATCGTGGTGACTTGTTCCATGTGATAGATAAAGATATTTTAAAATAATCAATTGTTTTACGAACATCAATTAGATCAAATTGTTTGAGTCAAAAGTCCCATTATACATTGGGTAAATGGATTTAAAGCGTTTTAGTACGATGGATCAAAAAATAGTGGCAATAGTTGGGAGTGGAATAGGAGGATTGGCTGCTTCAATCAGGCTTTCTTTGCAAGGGTATAAAGTAAAAGTATTTGAAAAGAATAGTTACCCCGGTGGCAAATTAAGCCATTTTGAAAGAGATGGGTACAATTTTGATGCTGGCCCTTCATTATTTACTCAACCAGAGCAAGTGAAAGAGTTATTTGATTTGTGCGGTGAACAAATGAAAGATTATTTTACGTATCAAAAGGTCAAACTGGCGTGTAAATATTTTTTTGAATCGGGCGAAATCGTAAACGCTTATGCCGATGTAGATAAGTTTGCAGACGAAATATCCACTAAACTTGGGGAGCCCAAACAACTTGTCCTTGAATATTTGGAAACTTCAAAGCGTACTTACTTGGATATAGGTCAGTTGTTTCTGGATCATACTATTGGTCAAATATTAACATTGCCTTTTTATAAAATCTGGAATGCTCTGAAAGCCACAAAGCTGTCATTTCTTTATAGCTCGCTGAATAGTTATAATAAATCGTTTTTTACAAAACCTGAGACTGCGCAGATTTTTAATAGGTTTGCCACATACAATGGAAGTAATCCATATAAGGCACCGGCTATGCTGTCCATGATACCACATCTCGAGCAAAATGAAGGTACGTACTACCCAATGGGTGGAATGATAAGTATAACTAATGCACTGTATCTATTAGCGTTAAAACAAAATGTAGAATTTACATTTAATGCAAAAGTGACATCCATAAATTTGGAGAATGAAACAGTATCGGGTATCATTGTCAACCAAGAAGAAGTAAGTGCATATCTAGTAATATCAAATATGGATGTGTATTATACTTATAAGTACTTGTTGGACAATGATTTGAAAGCGAAAAAGATCATACGCCAAGAGCGAAGTAGTAGCGCAATAATATTTTACTGGGGCATTAGTAGGTCATTTCCAATGCTAGAACTGCACAACATATTTTTTTCTTCAGATTATGAAAAGGAGTTTAACGCCATTTTTACGACTAAAGTTATTGATGATGATCCCACGATTTATATCAATATCACATCCAAAATGGAACACGGTCAAGCTCCACAAGGTTGCGAAAACTGGTTTGTAATGGTAAATGCGCCGCACGATGCAGGGCAAGATTGGGAAGCATTCAGATATCAATGTCGTGCTAATGTCATAAGAAAACTTAATAGAATATTGAAAACTGATATTTCAGAATACATACAGACCGAAGATTATCTAGATCCCACGCTCATAGACAGCCGAACATCAAGTTATACAGGTAGTCTTTATGGCACGAGTAGCAATAGTAAATTTGCAGCATTTTTGAGACATTCGAACAAATCTAAAAATATAGATGGGCTTTATTTTGTGGGTGGCAGCGTGCATCCGGGAGGTGGCATTCCGCTTTGCCTTCGAAGTGCCAAGATAGTCAGTGAATTAGTTAAGTAAAACCATTATGGAAGGAAGTAAAAAATTAAATATATCAATTTTTATAGCTATACTTTTTCATCTCAGTGGCCTAATAGGCATGTACACTGATGCAAGGCCATGGTTTATTTCTATGACCCCTTTGACTTTATTGTTGATGACAGGACTTATATTATGGAATGAAAAGATCATCTATCGAGAGTTTATTTTATTTTTTGGGTTGTGTTTTTCATTTGGATATTTGAGTGAATTGATTGGGACTAGTACTGGATTACTATTTGGGGAGTATGCCTATGGTTATGCAATGGGGTATCTGGTGCTTGGTGTGCCGCTATTAATAGGCGTGCAATGGTTTGTAACTGTATTTTCAATAGGGCATACCGTTTTGTTTAGTTACAGGCTTGTGTATGGTAATGGTCATCGGACTATCTTGACTAATTTTTTACTCATAATAGTCGCAGCAGGCTTGACGACATTATTTGACTTTGTACTGGAACCTGCAGCAGTGTCGCTTGGTTATTGGGAATGGCATCCAGATGGCGTAATTCCTTTATTCAATTATATTAGCTGGTTTTTTATAAGTGGTTTTTTATTAGTACCCTTTTTTATGATTGAACAAATCAGTAGGCATATAAATTATTTTTCTGTCATCCTTATTTTTATTCAAACGATATTCTTTTTGTTGGTGTCTTGATCATTTTTACTAAAGCCAAACTGATTACGGATATATTCCATGATGTAAAATAAGTTTTGAGTACTATTAACTTATTACAATCTCTGCAATCAAATCATCCAAAACAGTAATTTCTTTTAAGGTCGATAATATGTAACTTTGAATCCGCTCCGAAAAAGCTACCTTTTTAATAATCAATTGTTTTTATACTTAACCGACCCATGACGCCTCCCGACGACCCTTTGCCGACGACCCCCGGCCCCTGAAGGGG
>JBBRJL010000376.1:0-3701 GCA_038219375.1 Chitinophagales bacterium
GAAGATGAGCATTCTATCCGAGGCTGAGAAGAATGGTGTAAAGAGTACATTAGAGAAGTATAATTTGTTTCCAGCGACCTTTTATTATTGGAAGAAGAAGCATAATACGTATGGAGAGTCAGGTTTGGACCACAAAACTCAAGCGGATCAAATAAAGCGATTGAAAGCTTTGGAGGTTGAGAATCAGCGATTAAAGATACTGTTGGCGGACAAAGAATTAGAAAGTAGTATCAAGGATGAACTTTTAAAAAAAAAGTATCCCGAACTGAAAAGGTTGAAATAGCTTTTAGGTATATGAATGCTGGAATGAAAAGGGGTAAATGTCTTGAAATTTTGGATTTGACTCGCCACCAATTATATTACAAATCTAATGGTCGAAGGGTTGGTGCCCAAAAGACAATGACAACCTTAAAGCTTCTTGATCAATCAGGGAATACAGAACTGGTGCAAGAGTCCGTAATAGTTAAAGAGATCATTACCATCAAAGAGAATCCAGACTTGGGCAATTGGTATAGATTGATAAGTGCGCAACTCAATTTTTTAGGATATTATATCAATCATAAAAAGGTGTATAGAATCATGTATGAATATTCTTTACTGGAACAAAAAGTCAAGCGTGGTGAGCGCAATTATGTCAAATACAGAAGAGTATGCCCACATAAGCCGCTGCAAATCTTGGAGATAGATATTAAATATGTATGGGTAAGTGGGACAAAGAAATATGGATTTGTTATGACAATTATAGACACTTTTACCCGTGTGGTTTTATACTGGAAAGTGGGATACCAGATGACACAACATCAGGTAAAAAGTGCATGGGAGTATGTCATTATAAAGTATTTACAACCCAAGAAGACACAGATGGGAGAGATTGAAATAGAAATTCGCAATGATAACGGCAAGCAATTTGATGCAAAACTAGTCAGGAAATACTTGGTTGAGAATGGATTAAACCAGGTATTTACACATCCGTACACACCTGAAGAAAATGGCCATGTAGAAAGTTTTCATGCGATTTTAGGTAAGTGTCTAGACAAAGAATATTTTGTAGATCTACCAAATCTTGAAAACCGGTTGACAACATTTTATAACACATATAATACACAAAGGGCTCATGGCTCAATATTGGAGCTTGCCCCGACCATGTTTTGGGCCTTATTTATAGAAAACAAGATAGAAATAGAGGTAATATCAAAATCAGAGATTAAATTTGCAACAAAGGAGAGCAAACAGCAAATAAGGTTCAATAAAAAAGTAAAAGAAGTCTCCAATTGGGTAATGAGAGTTTGAGGGAATCCTTGCCAAAATTGGATGATCCCTAAATGGGTCATTCAATTTTAAAACGTAACTGTAGGCCTACGAGTTACAATAACCATTGGTACAAAGGTCGCCATTGGTCATCCTTGCCACTGCAAAGATATAACGTAAATCATTTATTTTATAACCTTTTGTAGCTTTGTCCGAATCTATGGGGGCTGAACCAGTAATATTATTAGGTAAAAGTTTCAAATACCACTATTATTTTTAATTTAGGCTTAGTTCTTAATCGGTTAATTGTTTATGTGCTTTAAAGATAATAAGTTACAACTTCAGAATCTTACAATTATACATATATTACTGCTCATTATACAGTATCGGCATTTATTTTATAGGAAGGATTCCTGATATTATTCAGGTTTATATGATAAGTTATTAATTTTGAAGAAATTTTAAAAAGTGTTAGTGAAAAATACAAAAGATAAGCTAATAAGCTCAATAGCTTTGATAGAGAATAAATACCCATCTGATGACATTATACTATCTTATGGAGATTTTCTCAAGCATAGGAGATGTATCAAATATTATCAATTTAATCCTATAGTTTTACAAAACTTAGCTCGATTAACAGATGAAAACTGGACCACATCTAAAAGAATAAACAGATTATCCTTGTTAGAAGCTATTAAAAAATACATAATGGTTGCTTTTTCTTCAAAACCTTCACAGAATAATATAAGGTACTTCAGCTATTATAATTTTAGAAATGAAAACTTAAACCTTATCAACCCTAAGACAAGTTCTTATCTATTTTCTATTTTCCGTAAAGTATTTGAATTAAAAAAACACCTGCCTTCTAACCAATGGGATGTTGCTCAATCCATCAGTAGCATATTTATGAAAAATATACAATTATCAACAAGTGAACAAGAATGGTTTTGTAATCATGTTCAATATAGTGATAAAGTGCTAAATCGAGTTTTAAGATATACTTCACCATCAACTATAATATCTACATGGGCATTAAATAACTATGATAATAGCACGCTTAGAAATAGAAGAGCTGAACTTACTAGTTGGGTCTTAGATAATAATCATGATTTTGTGGTGAGTAAAGAAACCTTATTGCAAGATTATTATTATCAGAACAAACTAGATAACAAAGCTATACATGATTATATAGAAGAAACTAATCTAAATCTTCACATTCAAGATGAGTTAAAAGATGTTTTACCCCTTAAAAAGGTAAGGATAAATGAATTTGAAGATTTTTATGATGAGAAAGAAATTTTGGAAGGACTCAATGAACCTGTACTTAATTTTTCATCAAGGTTTTATACAGTACCAACGCTTTATGATTCACAATTAAACTTAAGTGTTCCAGATTTTGAGAAAATGGAAGCTACTTTCTATGATAACTTGCACATAACCCAAGATATAACTATGGTTTGGTCTATCGGTTATTCCAGACTAAGTGAAGAACTCAAAACTGAAATGTTAAAGAAATACTACTCTGACCATTCTTACAGTTCTTTAATAAAAGTTGCAGAAAAATTTGGATTGATTTCAATATTGAAGTGGATGCTGGATCAAAAATAGTTTTACTTGATGAACCTATACGAAAGGATTGTGCAAATATAAGTACACCTAATTCACTCCATTCTTATTATTGAATACAATTAATGAATAGGTGTATTTTTTTATTACATATAATATAGTGATATTTTAATATTAAATTAAATTTGTGCAATTATCTGCTTTTGATCTATATTTATTTTTGATAAATAGTCCAAGATTTATGGGGTTGGTCCAATTTAAAAATAAAATAACTAAAGTAGTTTACATAAATTAATCTAATACTGATGGTTCTTTAGACTAACATAATTGATAAAATGATATAAATGAAAATATATTTAATTTTAAGTTTTTGCCTACTGTTAAGCTGTAAGTTTGATAGTAATAAATCACCACAGAACGAGTTTAGGTATAATTCAGAAGAGCATATTAGAACTTTGGATAATAAACCAAAAGTTTCTCTTGAAAATCTAAGTTGTGAAAAGTTGTTAGAAATTGTAACAAATAATGGAGATAGAAAAGCAAAACTTAATGACAGTGATATGAATAGCTCAGCTTTATATTATATAGAATTATATGAATATCAGAATGTGTTTTATGTGGTAGCTAATTTTAAAAATAGGAAAATGAATTATATTTATTGTGAAATTGATATGGAAAGCTGGAACGCTTTTTTGGAGAATAGTGAGCGCTCATATGGAAAAGGATTTCAAAAGTGGATAAAATCCAGTTCACATTGTGGATGTGAATAACCAAAATGATTTACCATATGAAGTGAAGTGTTTTTACTATTTTAAGTATGATATGTAGTTTTTTATTAAAGTTAAAAAAGGGAGATTAACTATGTAATACTCCCTTCTTTGTGCTTC
>JBBRJL010000377.1:0-3691 GCA_038219375.1 Chitinophagales bacterium
CTTCTATATTAGCAGCAAAGGATATTTCTATTCCGTCCATCGTTTTTGCTGGTGCAAATGATTGTGTAACACCACCCATACAGCATCAACTGCCTATGTATAATGCACTTTTATCTCCTTGCAAATCGTATGTAAGTATCACTGGCGGAAGTCATTGTCAATTTGCCAACACAAATCTATTTTGTAATTTTGGAGAAGGCACTTGCTCACCACAGCCTACCATAAATTCTGAAACCCAACAAACCGCTACTTTTAATTTATTATTGCCTTGGCTTAATTTTTATCTAAAGAATGATAATGCTGCTGGTGTACAGTTTCAAAATTTAATCACAGAAGGCAGTGGAATTACATCACAACAAAATTGTTTGCTTACGACATCACAAATAACAGAAGTTAGTACTCCATCTGCACTGAATATTTTTCCCAATCCTTTTTCTGCTACGACTACTTTAGAGACTAATGTTTCACTTGAAAATGCCACCTTTACTGTGTACGATATTTATGGAAGGACGGTTTTTCAACTCAGTAATATCACTGGACAGGAATGTGTGGTATCACGTGATAATATGGCAAGTGGTTTATATTTTGTTCAACTTAGAGATGGAAATAAAATTATTGCTGTAAATAAGTTAGTAATTACTGACTGACAATATGATAGTAACAGTGGAGATATTGATCTAAATTGAAATTGTATTTATTTTTTTAATTTTCTATACTCTACGGACAATTGACTAAGTTAGAAAAAATATTTCCGTTAGTATCAATTCCTATCCTATAGCATAGTCCATCAGCTGATTTTAAAATGACCCCTCGTTGATGATCCGAAATATAGATGTCACTGTCCTGAACTTCTACCTTTTTATTGGTATTGCCATCGTTATCACAAGCATCACCGATTCCATCACCATCGCTGTCTGATTGATCTGCATTAGGGACATTCATACAATTATCGCAAATATCTCCTTTGCCGTCACCATCAATATCCGATTGGTCTGGATTATATTTTGTGTCACAATTATCTTGTGAAATTCTTTGGTCAAAATCTTGATCCAAACAATACGCAATGATCAATTTGAAGAAGATAGAGCAATCAGGCACATTATTATCTAGTTTTATGAATGAAACAATCCTTCCAATTCGCTTTTGTTTTGCGATAAAACAATACGTATTTATGAAAGGATTGTTATGTATATACACATGTTTTAGGTACTTTAGATTAAATAATTGAGAAGTATTAGCCAATTAATTATTTTTACCAATACCAGGATATGTATAAATACTTACGAGACTTTGAAATCCTGTTATGCTCTGCAAACTTATAATATTTTAGATAGCCAAAGTTGCTGCTTTTCTAAGATCATTTATTCTAATCTTTGAGCAATAAATTTTCCGCTTTGGATGGTGTGCCAAAGGATTTGTGATCAAACAATTCAGTTCTGACTAGTACCGTTCAACTTTATTTTGTGTATACCGGTTCCAATGGGAAAAACTTAAACTAAGAGCATTTTATCAATGCATATTTTTGCTTAAGGGAGCTGGAATTTTAAGTTACGCTATGATTGTATATACCTACTTGGATATACCTTAGGTAGTTTAGAGTTTAAAAAAGGTTTTGCTGTTTTTTTAAAGAAGATGGAGTTTCAGTTTTTTTATTATTATAACTGAAACTCCATGATTAAAACTACTATTCAATTTTAATAAATTTCTTCATATCAAATTGAGTAGGGCTAAATACTTTGAGGACATAGACACCATTCGTAAGGAATTTTACATCGATAAATGTAAAATCTTTATGATTCAATGTTGATTTACCGCTTTGCACTAGGTTGCCGCCCATATCGATAATTTGATAACGCTTGATTTGCGACAGCTCTCCTTCGTTTTTGAGCTTAATACCCAACATGTCTGACACAGGATTTGGTTGGATTAATAATTGAAATATAAAATCGATGGTCACTTCTTTCGTCACTTTCACCTTACATTGTTTACCATCAGCAGTTGTCCTGATTACAGTCATACAAACTTTCCATTCTCCACTGCCTGGAAAAACGTGGCTTATGCTTTGATTTCCCACTGTCATAGAACTAGTGCCTTCTTTTATCCAGTCCCATATCACTTGGTCACAATCTGTAAGGCTTCCTAGTGGCGTAAACGTTACATTATTTCCATTCACCAAACAACTAAATCCCATCATTACTTCATGCTCAAATTGGTCGTCACACATACAAGGAACTGGCTCAGTCGCACATATAGGCAATATTACAACAGTCTTGAACTGACAGCAAGTCTCAGAAAGATTGCCAGGCTTATTATGCAGGGTGGTAATGAAACAAATAGACGCACCACTTATAGCAGGCGTTCCCAAATTAATATTGATTGGACCAAAAGTACCACCAGGTAAGATTCCCGGCATGGATATCGTTTGATTGAAACCAATGAGTAAAGGGTCTGAAAACAAAATAGATGCACTATATATGGTATCCAATGAAGTATTATGGAACGTCAATTGAATATTAAAGGTATTATCATCGTTACAAGTGACTACTTCATCATAGTAACCACAATTGCTTGGACAAAATAATTCTACAGTATCTCTACACAAAACGATGTATTCGTCGATGCCATTACCAAGCCATTTTATCTCAACATCATTGAATGCAAGGGTGGAAGAAGCTACACAAATTGGCGGCAAAGTAAAGGTTCCCAAAGGCATGAAGCCCGCTGTATATTCCAGTACAAAATTGGTAGGTGTGTAATTAACTAGTGTCCATCCGCTACCAGCCATATTATTGACATTCAGTGTCGTGCCACCTGTCAAGCTGCATATTTGGACACCAGCATAAGTATTTATATTATGGTAATTATTTAGGATAATATTATAACAGCAACTGTCTTCTATCGTCGGTAAGACATTTTCTACAAATACGCTATCACATGGTGTACAGCCCGGGAATGGCAAACAATGTATGGAATCCAAAGAACAGCAAATGGAATTAGGATGAATAAGTGGATTCTGTTCATGAACTACAATATTGAAACAGAAATCCTTGTTTGGAAGATTATTTCCTGAGATATTGATTATAAATGTTTGACAATCTCCTGGGTCTATTGGAGTGATTCCTAGATCAAAAAAGCTTGGAGAAACCGTCAGTCCTGGCGGTGCCAATTCTACAAAGTCGACATATCCAAATGAAAAAGTATTATCAGATGGATTACAAACGGTAAAAGTATAATTATAACTTCCATCTGTACCACATGACAATATATCATCTATTACATAAACACATTCACTCACGATGTCACACTCTAAGATAATCGAATCTTGACAGAGCATTTCATATGCCGGCCAATCCCAAGTTATATTTATGACCACTGGACTTGCCGTAATATTGGAAGCACATATTTCTATAAAACCTGTGATGCTTCCCATTGGGAGCGGCATACCTGTTGATACATTGGTTAGCGTGATCGAATTGGCAGTTATTCCGCCTATGGCAAAAGGCGGAATAAGTGAGCCTGCGATCATGGTGATATCTGCATCATTGGTCGATAAGGTCATAGACATCAATGAATCCTGACTATTGGTATAACTCAATTTGTAGCAACAGTAACCAAGTAAAGGATCTAGCGGCATCGCCGTAACTTCAGTGTCATTTTCATCACAACATGGTATGAGCACCAATATTAAAGT
>JBBRJL010000378.1:0-3682 GCA_038219375.1 Chitinophagales bacterium
TGAAAGTATATCCTGGTCTATCATCTGGATTCCATAATTTATTTCTGAATTTAGCATTATGATACTCTTTCCCAAACTCAAATTTTCGCCCTGTTTCTTCACTTATCTCCATATCATCAAACTCATTCTGTGCAAACTGAAAAAAGTGACTCTGATTCCATCCTTCTTCTTCATCTGGTAAGTATGCAAAGGATGCTTGAGACCACTTATATCCTTCTATTGCTGAAATACTATCAGGACTTACTCTCCAATAATAAACTCGATTGGCAACTAGAGAAAGTTTTGGCTGGTAAAGGATTAATCCACCTTCAGAGATAACTTTTCCTGTTTCTTTCATTGTACTATTGAAATATGCTGTGGTGTCTATCTGAAAGACATAGTCCGCTTTCGGGACTGGTACACTACTAGTAGATGCCTTAAGTACAAAGTGGTCTTTGGTATTGATCATCGCAAAATCGGGCGGGTATATGGCTAATGCTACATTGTCGGTGACAAAATATTCAAATCCTGATTGACCGTTTATGACCAATTCATTATTCGCTTCAGCGTCAGGAGAAGGTAGTTCAATAATTACATTTTCTGTATCTATTTTTGCTGTTATTTTGTTTTTACCTACGGAGATACCGCTATAATTTTTCAGGGGCAATGAAATGCTTTTTTTATTGGCTACAGCTTCTGTTCTAATTACAATGGTATCAATCTTTTTGTTATCAGGTTGATGATGAAAAAATGTAATATCAAAAGAGTCAATTTGATAAGCCCCGATATTAACTAGATCAAGCTCTAAATTATAGTTTTGGATGGATGCTTGTACGGTAGATGGATTCGTTTTGACTGATTTTATATCAAAAACATAATCTGGCGCATTGTCCAAATATACTTTGATAGCTGGGTCTCCATGAAATGTCAACTGTGTGTATAGCGCATATTCAGAAAACAGGGCATTTCTATTTTTTGTTGCTAAAAGTTTTATTGCTTCTCCTATTGTTTTACCACGATTTTCATTTAGCAAGGAGTTATACATTCTATATCCATATGAGGACAAAGAATTAATAAAAGCGGTACCTGTTGATGCAAAAAATGCAATGGCCCCTCTGTCTTTTTCTAGTACAAAAGATTCACTTATACCTTTTGATAAGCCATGCAGATTCCCAGAATAACACCCAAATGAATTTACAAAAGGATATTTACCAAAGTTTTTAAAATTTCTAGGATTTTCAAGTGAAAAGTCCCACGAACCTGTTGCTGAATGCCCAAAAAAATTGACTATGCTTACACCATTATCAAATAATTTATTAATTTCTTCATTTATATTAAATTGTATTGCCTCTGATGATTTTTTGAAGAATGAATATATATCAGCGCCTAAAATTGTGTCTTGTAATAATTTACCCATGTTGTCTAGACCATTTTTTATGCTGGTTTGTTCATTATCATTTTTTCCTCCACCCAGATGCAACACACGTTTCATCCAATATTGGTCTTCAATGGTTGATTGTCCTAAGGGTGCAAGGTCATATTGTTTTATTTTGTCAAGATAGTTTTTAATATCGTCTGGTGTTCGAGCCGCAAGTCTACCAATAGCAAAGTATGGATCGGGATAATTTTTTTCAGAAAACAACATATTATCTGATGCAGTAAACCCGAAAGTCGGTATAAAGAATACCTTATTATTATTATTGATAAAGTCATTAGTATATCGCACAAAAGGGTATTCAACGCCTTTGCCTATTATAAAGACAAATTTTGCACTTGACCAATTGGTATTCATATAAGAGGCAAATTGTTTGATTCCCACAAAATGTCTGTCTATACCATACCCGAAGTTGTCATAAATATCTTGGATCTCTACAACATCTGTATTGTATCCACCACCTATTGGGCTACTTCTGTATTCTGCATATTCATTTACATAATCCACACCTTCGTTGTACAATATTTTATTGGAGATGATGATGTACTCTTGGCCTTCATCAGAGTAAAACTTAGGATTAAATTTAATTATTTTGTTAACAGATACGGGTACATTATTATTTATCAATATTAATTTTTGATCTTTGTCAGACGAACTATTCACGATGACAGTCACTCTATTATTAGATGTAGCAGTATTGTATCTAATTTTTCTGGCAACATCATACAAATATATTTGACCATTATCTATGCGGAAATTTGTGATCTCTAACATTTGCTTGGATGAAGACATAGGTAGTTTGAAAAAGTATTCTGTCTTGTTATCAAAATCAAGACTCCTTGGATATATTAGCGATGCTACCGATATTCTATGTCTGTCATTTACTGAAAAAGTGTTTTGGATGTTAAGTGTATTGTTTGCAATTATTTCAATCTTATCTAAGGTGTATAAAAATTCATAAGTTTTCCCAGGTACTAATGTTTTAGTATCCTTTAATTGGTTGTTCCAAGAAATATCTATTCTGGGCAATATTTTATTAAATCCTAGTCGGAATTTTACAATCGGCGCGGGACCACTTTCAATCCATTTGTCCGTTTTGAAATTTATATTTGTATTTTGTTGAACACCCGTTCCAAATCCTTCTGAAGGCTCAAAATTAGAATATCTTGTATCGCCATCTACATTTTTAAAAAAGACACTACTATAAACTACTTTTTCCTCATGCAAATAATATGGGAAAGGTGTCATATTATTGTTGTTATAATCAGGATTTACTTGAGTATATCTTTGATTGTTTGTTTCGGGAGACACAGTCAGGAAGTAGGCATTTGTATCTGTGACAACAGAGTATTCTGGATTAAAAAGGTCTGTTTTCCAATCGTCGTATAACAAGGAGTCTAACCCAATGGTGTTTTTCTCCCCATAAAACTCTATGTAATCGCCTGTGCCAAATTCACTTGCGTCACTGACATAGATGGCCTGCTCTATCCCATAATTAAATAATTTGAGATCTATACCTTTTGTATTTGCTGCGGGAAAACCCACGTTAACTAGTTCCTCGTAAGTAACTCGAAACATGCCGTCTTGTGAAACTTTAAATTTGAAGTAGGTCTTAGAAGGATTGATCCATTCATTTCCAAATTTTGTTTGAGCTTTTACTGTTGTACATAGCGTAATTATCGCCAATGTCAAAAAAAGTAGCTTGCTAAAGTTTGTCATATTCAAAAATATTATAATATGTTTGTATTTATATATGTATTCTCTAACGACAAAATTAAGGAAAATTATATAATTCGTAAAAAAAAAGTGTTAAATTTTATCTTTATGCTATATAATCCTAATTTAGATCTAGATTATTGTTGCTTATGACTGACTTTTATACCAATATCCACATGAAAATGTTGCCTTTTGAAAATATTTAGATAAAAAAATACCTTTTATTTTGGATTATACTAAATAATATGGTTGCTTTGCATATTATTAGTGTACTAACTAAATTTTATATCTTATTTGGAAGCCATCAATCATAAAATAAAACAACCCGAAGTTTCTGGTTTCGCTATCGAAAAGACTGTCAAACTCATGAAACTGAGCTTCTCGAGGATACTAATGATGCACCCCGAAATTGACATCACAGTCGATCAGTGGATCATCATTCAATTGCTCTTTAAACACTCAAACCTTAGTCAACAGCAACTCGCAGAGCTTTCATTCAAAGATGCACCTACCGTGACTCGTATTATTGATATTTTAGTAAATAAAGATATC
>JBBRJL010000379.1:0-3676 GCA_038219375.1 Chitinophagales bacterium
TTGATGATGACCATGTTTTTGAAGCCTGGTATGGTAGTGACGCCTACAACCTCGCCATCATAGACACATTCCACCTTATCGCCAGATGGCAGGGTAAAATCTACTCCATTATTTGATACATCAATACTTTTTATTGTGGGATGCGGATGTGTTCCGAACTTGCCTGTAATTTTGCCTTTAGAAACGGGCCAATTTAAAGCACCTCTATTTTTTGAAAATCCTGAGTTATCTATTTCCTTTTTCTTGGCTACGGTAACATCACCTTTTTCCTTTTCTTTGGCTTTTGACAATTCGGCAAGGATTACTCTTTCTATAGAAGCATTGAGATTTTCCCGCTCCCTCTCTCGTTTTTTAAGTGAAACCTTAAGCTTTTCTTCTTCTTTGGACAGTTTTTTGACTATTTGATCCTTTTCTTTTTGTTCTTTCTCTAGGATGACGACATTTTTCGAAGTGACATCAAGGTTATTGAGATTTTGAATCTTAGTTTGCTCTATTTCTTGATTTTTGGTTTGAATTTCACCCGTGATGGTTTTGATTTCTTCTACTTTCTGTTTCGTAAAATGATCAAATTGATGCATGTATCGCCACCTCAGCATTAGGTTGTTAAGGTTTTCAGAAGAAAGTAAGTACGACCACTTGGAATTAGTCATTTTTTTGAGATAACTTGATCTCAGAAGTCTGCTATATTGCTCCATTAATGAATTGTGTCTTTTTTTCAAGACCCCTATGGTCTCAGTATTTGTCGCAATGGTTTGATCGTTGAGTTTGACTTCAGATCGTAGATTTGATATCAACTTTTTTCTACTATCCATCTGTTGCTCGAGTGCTTTCAGCTGCGAGATGTTTTTCTCTTTGGTTTGTTTGGTTTTTTCAAGCTCCTTTGAAGTTTTTTCTATATCCTTGATGATTTTAACACGTTGCTTCTCTAGTTCCTTGCGTGACTGACCCTGACCGGTGTGGGCCATAAATAGTAATAGTACTAACAAGCTGAGTATCTTAATTGATCCTTTCATATCTCGCTGGTATAGAAAACTTAAATTCTTTTGGCACATTGATATCAAACTCCGAAAAGCTTATATTTATATTACCACTTTCTGTATTTGAAAAAGGAAAAGTAAGGTTACGTTCATATGCTATATTGCCATGTTTACCTACTCGTCTATAATCGCTGTAGATTGTGGTAGCTACTCTTCCTTTAGTATCTTCTATCACCATCTTGTCTAGGGCGAGGGTATATCCATTGACATAATAAGATAATAAAAGACCATCAACTTTGGCATCTACAATATAATAAATAGAATCCTTATGCAACATCATCTCACTAGAATCTGCCAAAATTACATTGCCAAACATAAGTTGCTGAATGTCTTCAAAACTCGCCGCTACTGAAAATACCTTACTAAGTTTATCTATTGGATTGGTCTCATAGACACCTTCCAATCTATATAACACAGTATAATGCTTTTTATCTATCAATACCCTTGCTGCTTCTATACCAAACTTTGAAACCGCTACCAATGCTGCGCTGTCCCTTTTCACTCTGATATTCATGGTACCTGAGACACTCTCGTCTGGTGTTTCGAGTTGTGTTTTTGCCTTACCTGAAAACCATTCAAAATCTATATTTCTATCCACCAAAGATTGGTAAATCTCTGCCTTTGACCTTGTAGGAACCGCTCCTCTCTCCAGTTTCTTTTTGGTGCTACAGGCAGAAAGTATCGCTATGATTGATATTACTATGAGGTGGTACTTCATCAATTTCCTATTGAAAGTTTTAATTTTTCACTTAGTCTCACTGCATTGTTTCCCAGATCCTTTGACTGTTTCCACGCCACGATAGCTTTTTTGAGTTCGTTCTGTTCTTTATAGATATCTCCTTTCAACTCATACGCCTCACTATTTTTTTGATTGCTAATTGCTATTGCTTGATCCGCTGACTCCATTGCTTTTTCTAGTTTTTTTTGCTTCAGCAAAATGTCACCTTTCACTGTCAAAACCCTGCTTTCTATGCTTTTATTTCCTGCGCTTATAAGAATTGCTTCGTCTAACGAAGAGAGTGATTTTTTGAATTCATTCTTTGCTGCAAATGCCTTGCCATTGAAGTAGTAGGAAATGGCCTGATTAGGAAACAAATCAATAGCTTGCATAGAAACCTTAGCCAATTCGTCATTATTTTCTACCATTTCGAGACCGTACATCAATTGTACCCACACCATAAAGTTACGATCATTGATCGACAATGTTTTTTCGTATTGCCTTATTGCAGCTGTGACATCGTCATTATTCATCAAGACATCTCCGTAGATGGCGTGTGATTTAGGATCATTGGGATGCGCTATGACCAATTTATCACACAGTTCAATCAATTGTCTGCCCAGTATGGTATCTCGTGTATCTGCATGTCTCTGCACATGGGGTATCAATTCTTTTATTTTGAGATCAATAGGCGCATCAGGATTGCTCACCAAGGGTGTTAAAGTAAGCAGATAGTCCTCTTTCGAAACTGACTTATTAGACAATAAAACGAGACCCAACTTTGCATCAATATCGTTGGGATCGATGTCAAGAATTCTTTGGAGATACGGTTCTGCTTCTTTTATCTTATCATTTGAATGCAGCATATTTGCAATCAATCGCAGATAATTTTTATCCGTAGGAAACTTAATGGTCAATTTTTCCAATTCTGACACCGCTTTGGTAATATCACCAGAATTATCATAGATTTCAGCTCTTTTGAGAATGGTATTTATAGAGAAACCAAAGTTGGTCTCCTTGGCATCTAGGGTAGCCAATGCCGATGGCAAATCTTGTTTTTTGATATATAGATTTACTATATGGTCATATAATTCTGGCGCTCCGGGATCAAGAGAAGATAAGTGTTTGAGCGTCTTGATGGCATCGTCGTATCGTCCAAGTTCTTTGAAAAAATTGACTTCAAATAACCTCATCCACTTATTATTTGGTTCTATTTTAACTGCAGCAGATAGATTCGATTCTGTGAGATTGATCTCTTTTCTTTCGTTGTAAAGCTTAGCTAGTTCAAAATATACAGCTGCAACTTGTCCTGATTCTCTTCGAATGCTATCCAATAATTTGATGGCTTCATCTTTTTTCCCAGAAGTGATAAGGAGTTTTGCGGAAAGAAATCTATCTTCTATTTTAATATCTGCCTCACTTTTCCTATTATCCACAACCAATTCTTCTTGAGCATTTATTTGTATAAAAGCAAAAGAGATCAAAAAAAACAAAACAATCTTATATTTATTCAATGTCATCTATATTAAAGTAACAAAATGCTGATTAGCTATATACAAAATCAAGACTAAGTATAACCATAACGTAAAAATATAGTTCAAAGGTACTGAATGTATTAACTTTCTTGTACATATAACAAAAATTTATGAAAAATGCCCAAGTATAAAAGCCTTGATTTTTTCAAATCCAACCTTGAGTCCAATCCGAAAAGTAAATTTAATACTAAGTTTAAAAGATGGATATTTGTACTGTATTGATAATCAACATATTCCCCTTTAGGGACAGGGGTATTTCCCTTCAGGATTCACCCATTTAGTGAATCACCCCTTCAGTCAGTCACCCTTTTGGGTGTCCACCCCTTCAAGGGCCGGGGGTCGTCGGCAGGGCTGGAATAAGGGTAAAATACAGCTGATTATCAAAC
>JBBRJL010000380.1:0-3672 GCA_038219375.1 Chitinophagales bacterium
GGCATTACAAATATACTTCCAATAGCTATTTCCGAGTGATACAAAGGATCAGTAATCCAATGGTCATATCCAAAAAATTCTCCGCCACCGGGTCCTTGTCCATTTCCTATACCTGTACCTGAAAAACTTCCAGCACTACCATTATTCTCTAACTGCCAAGTGCCATTATTATTCCAAACCATAAGTAGGTCAGGCTTCTGCTCATCAAGTCTATTTGAAGATGTCCTACAGTATCTATGGCCAAGTCTATCTGATAGAGATAATAACATATTTCCATCATCTGTAAAGTCTATATCAGTCAACCAATGCGACTGACCTAATCCATCTGATGGATAATCATACCAAAATCCTTTTATATAATTTGTCGTAAACACTAATTTGAATGATCCAGTCGTTGGCTCAAACTCATAGACATTCGCAGATGAAGCTGATGACGTTTTTGCAGTCGCAGCTGTGCATGTTACTCCTACATAAATCTTTCCACCATGATATTTTAGCGCAAAAGCACTATACTCACCATTAGAACATCCCGGATCAGGAATCTGATAAGAAACCGTATTCGCTGCCGTTGGTGCAATGGTCGGCAATTTTACAAGTGTATTATTATATATATTGACTACAAACAAATGTTTTTCATCAGGTGAAGTCACTATTGCGCCTAACCCCATCTTGCCTACTTGACTACCAAAATCACAATTAGCCACGTCTGTAACGGACAATGTTCCTACCGCTTGACCCAAGGTAGAGAGTTTAGTAAAAAGTGATGTCGAAAACCCAGCTCCTGAAGGAATGGTCCTAAAGATTGCGTCGTGACCAGAAGGTGTCAGACCTGCATGCTGTTTTACAAAAGCAGCTGAGAAGATTTCTTTTGAACTATTTTTCCAAGCTAGGCCCCAAATAGAACCAGTCTCACCATGAGAAGCAAGCTTCCTTGGAGGGGTAGCGCTATTGAACCCATACTCTATTCCAACTATTGTGGGTTCATTTATATTTATATTTGTAGTACCTTGTACAAAACAAGTGGTCACAATCTCCGTTTTTTCATTACAGAAAAAAGCTTCCGAGACTAAGCCGAAACTGACATTACAAGCGGGTACTTGAACAAACTGAACTGAAGAACCATTATCTGAGCCTACAAGGGATGCAGACTGCCTATTGTTATGGTTAAAGTTCAATCTAACCATGATACCATCTGTTAGATTGGCAAAGGAAAATGTACCAGCACCTCCCGTTGTTGCACTTCCTACAAGCACACCATTTTGATCATATGCTTGCACTAACACATCTGAGACACCACCTTCACCTGCATTTATGATACCATTATTATTAGCATCAGCAAACACTGTTCCATCAATCGTACCTTTGGCAGTTACGCATTGACTAAAAACCTTCTGCGGTGAGAAGGAGAATAAAAATAAGACTACTATATAAATATAATAGCTAGGCGCCAGAATATGGCACGGGTTGACGTTACTGTTTTTCATTTTTTTGACCTTAGTTTGAAATAAAAGTAATAAATATAAAAATCTCTCTACATGACCGAAAAATAGCAGAGAAAAATTCAACCAAATGTGATGACAACGGACTGCACGACCGAAAAATAGCAGTCAGCTATCGCTGATAATTATTACTGTTTTGTGTGGGATAGCTCAATAATAAATGTATTTGAAGCACTTAAAATTCAGACTATGGGGCAAATATATAAATTAATAATAATATGTTGTATCTTTTTTTTTAAAAATATTTATATTTAACATATGTTACTTGCACATTTAGTGTTTAATGCCCATAAAATACACTTTTTACACATAGAATAAATAAATAATATTTAAAATAATATATTAATTTACTACCTTCATTAGCCGCCAATAAAGTACTTTGTCAAATTTAATACTAATTTTGCACCAAATATAGCACAGTATGACTTTGGTTTCACTCAAACTTAAAAAAGGAAAAGAAATTTCACTTCAAAGAAGGCATCCTTGGGTATTCTCAGGAGCCATATCGTTTATTCCCAAAGATCTATCAGATGGAACCATTGTAAATGTCTTAGCATATAACGATGAATTTCTGGGAAAAGGCCATTATCAAGGCGGTGGTTCTATTTCGGTAAGAATCATATCTTTTGAAGAGCAAGAAATAGATCAAGTATTCTGGAATCAGATCATCAAAAATGCGAAACAATACAGAGAAAGCCTTAATCTTATTGACTCAGTAAAAACAAATACCTATAGATTAATCCATGGAGAAGGCGATGGTATACCGGGGCTAATTGTAGATATATATAATGATATTGCAGTGATCCAGTGTCATTCTATCGGAGTGCACAAAGACAATGCTTTTATTGGTCAAGCAATACGAGAGAATTTTAGTGCTGTAATAAATACTATCTATGTCCGAAGTAAAGATACACTTCCTGAACAATATGGAGCTACAGTAAGTGATGGTTTCTCATCAGGAGATAAAGAGGAAACCATTGTCATGGAAAATGGAGTAAAATTCAAAATAAATGTCATCACAGGTCAGAAAACCGGTTTTTTCCTTGATCAGCGAGAAAATAGATTATTGTTGACTAGCTACTCAAAAAACAAATCAGTACTCAATTGTTTTTGTTACACAGGTGGTTTTTCTTTATATGCTTTAATAGCAGGGGCAACATCTGTGGATTCTGTAGATATTTCACAAAAAGCAATGGACCTACTCGAAGAAAACTTACTAATTAATGATTTTGAAGGGAAACATCAATCTTATTGTGCAAATGTTATGCACTTCCTTGGAGACGATACCTTGCCTATGTATGATATAGTCATCGTAGATCCACCTGCATTTGCCAAAAGTATCCACAAACGACACAATGCGGTTCAAGCTTATAAAAGATTAAATGCGCTTGCATTCAAAAAAGTAAAACCAGGTGGATTCCTTTTTACATTCTCCTGTTCGCAGGTAGTAGGTACACAATTATTTTATGACACTATTGTTGCCGCAGGAATGGATGCAGGCAAAAAAGTACGCGTTGTCAAATCATTAAGTCAAGGACCTGATCATCCTGTCAATCTATTCCATCCCGAAGGACACTACCTAAAAGGTTTGCTTCTGTATGTCGAATAATTATAATAATCTATAGAAGGTTCTGATTTTAACTCCTTACCTTTCCATATAAATCATACTCTTCAGCGTCAGTGATTTCAATCATGGCAAAATCCCCTACACGAACGAACTGATCCTTAGCATCTACTAGTACTTCATTATCTACTTCTGGAGAGTCAAACTCTGTGCGCCCTATGAAATATTCTCCTTCTTTACGGTCAAATAATACTTTCATAGTTTTACCAACACGCTTCTGATTGTGGTCAAATGAAATCGATTGTTGTATTTTCATAATTCTATTGGCTCTTTCAGCCTTTTCTTCTGCAGATACATCATCATTCAAAAGGTATCCAGATGTATCTTCTTCATGAGAATATTGAAACACACCTACCCTATCAAACTTCATTTCTTCTACAAAATCACACAAATCCTGAAATTCTGCTTCTGTCTCTCCTGGAAATCCTACTAAAAAAGTAGTCCTAATTGCTATATCAGGTACCTCAGATCTAGCATATTCTATGAGTTCCTTTTGCTCCTGACGTGTCGTCTGTCTTTTCATTCTTTCTAGTACATCATCTGAAGCAT
>JBBRJL010000381.1:0-3671 GCA_038219375.1 Chitinophagales bacterium
TATTGATAGAGACCCTACCAAATTAACACTTCCAGCACAGTTACCTATGGATGTCGATAAGGGAGACCGAGACTTATTTGTTTTTAATGATAGTCTTATCATTTTTGCATCCAATAGATCAGGTGGTTATGGAGGTTATGACATTTATCATTCTTTCAGACAAAACAATGTATGGCAATCTCCAGTCAATTTAGGACCAACAATAAACACCGAAGCGGATGAAGATAATCCTTTTTTGACCAAAAGTGGAACGAAACTTTATTTTTCTTCAGATAGAGTAAATTCTTTAGGTGGATTTGATATTTTTAGTGCAACGTACTATTCAAATACGGGTTGGGCCGATGTAATAAATCTTGGATTGACAATTAACTCTTCTGGAGATGATTTGGGTTTTGAGTTGTCTGCAGACGGATCTAATGCACTGTTTTCATCAAATAGGTTAGGGTCATTGGGCAGTCATGATTTATATATAGCTTATTTTAAGGAGCAAGAGTTAGAACAGTTAGCATTTGTAGATGTCCCATCATTTATAGTGAACCAATCTTTGGACCCCATCCAAACAGATGCTATTACTAATGAAAACCCTAAAACAGAATTATTACCCGTAAGGGACTTTGTAAGTAAGTCACTATACTTTAAAGACGAGGATGATGTATTGAACCTATCAAATCTTAATTTGGTCAAAAAGGTCGCTGACTTGATGATCATATACCCTGAGATTTCAGTTACACTAACAAGTCATTACACTTACGAAGGCAAAAATGAAACTGATTTGTATTTTTCTATAAAAAGGGCAGAAAAAGTGGCGCAAAAATTAATAGCAAGTGGCATTAGCGCTCATAGGATTTATCTTTTTGGTTGTGGTGCAAATTTTCCAGTTGCCACACCAGTTATAAATGGTATTCCTTCAAGCTTAGCCAATAAAGTTAATAAGAGAATAGATGTCGGTATCATTAGTAACCCGTCTTTAAATCTTAGAGTGTTGAAAGATAATCCTTCAGTAGCCGAGCAATATAGAGACACTCTTTGGGATGTTTTTGTCGATAATAATAGTGGTGTAACTTTCAGGGTAAGATTTTCCAAAGTCTCACAAATGCTTAAGAGCGACGTACTCAATATACGTAGAGACGCTATCATTGAGAAAAAAGCCAATGATGATTTTTATGTTTACACTATGGGGAACTTCTCTAGTTATAACGAAGCTCGTTTGTTAAAGAATGAGTTGATCAGAAAAAACATGACAGAATCAACCATTATACCATATTACAAAGGTATTGCTATTGATGCCGCAAAGGCAGCAACATTGGTCAATGAGTATTCAGAGTTGAGTGCGTATCTCAAGTTTGAATAGTCGTTATTCCAATATGTCAAATATTTCGTCTAGTTCGTAAAAGGACTTTACACCTGTCTTTTCCTCATCTCCACCACGAAGTATAATGCCAAAATAAGGAAGAATACCCAACATTACATTCAGATCATCTTTAGTAAGATCGATATCTAGATAAGTTGTTTTAATAGACAAATAATGGTGAAGTATGGCCTTTTCTTCTTCTGTCAGCTGGTTGTATTGTTTCTCAGATCTTATGACGGGGAAATCCACAGCATTAAAATCTTCATCATTCAGGTTCTCAAGGATAAAATCTTTAAAAACGGGAACACCAAAATCAGCTATGTACGTAGCAAATGCTCCAAAATGTACGGCATGAACCATTTCCATTGATAAAAGCTGTCTAATTTCATCATCGCTCTGCCATCCGTCAAACTCCATTACAAACTGTGGTCCTTCTACCCAACTGATTATTTCTTTGATTTTAGTAGGTGTACAAAATCTTTCTGTACTAGGGTTACAACAAAAGCCAAGATAATCCGCTCCCATCGCTGCAAAATATCTTGCTTCTGTCAGATTGTTAACTTTACTAATTTTTACCTTTGCTTTGAGCATTTTTGTTTAATTTTGGGCAAAAGTAATCAGACTTATGCCGACTAAAAAACCTGAGACCAATAAAGATTTGAAATCTGAGCATTATTTTCAAAAGGTCTATGATGTTACTTGCCTCATTCCATCTGGTAGGGTCACTACTTATGGTGCTATTGCTGACTTTTTGGGGTTAGGTTCGGCCAGAATGGTGGGTTGGGCGCTCAATCATAGTCACGCACAAAGCCATATTCCGGCGCATAGAGTGGTAAATAGGAAAGGAGAACTTTCAGGTAGGTTGCATTTTACCACACCGACCATGATGGAAGAAAAATTAGTACAAGATGGGGTACAGATTCTAGATAACAAAGTCCAAAATATGGACATGCTTTTTTGGCATCCAAGAGAAATTGAAGAATATTGATATTTTTCACAATAAAATAAGTTGTTTTCGCTTTTTATATAAAATAATTTTAACAAAAATGATCAAACATATTCTATCCCTTTTTTTTATACTGAATGTGACCAATCTTTTTTCGCAATCTCCAGTAGGTATCTGGAAAAATCTAGATGACGAAGATGGTAAAGAGAAATCCCATATTGAGATATATGAACTAAATGGAACGTTGAGAGGCAAGGTTGTAAAGTTATTACCTGCCGCTACCATCACAAAATGTAATGCATGCACAGGTGCCAATAAAGGAAAAACTTTGGTAGGAATGGATATCTTATGGGATCTAAAAAAATCTGGTAAAAATTGGGATGAAGGTCAAATTATGGATCCAAAAAATGGGAAGATATATGACTGTAAGGTTGAGTTGAAAGGTACGGACAAACTAAATGTACGTGGTTATATGGGCGTATCAATGTTTGGACGGACACAAACTTGGTATAGGGTAAAATAATTTTGCATTTCGTACAATAAATAGATAATATTGTCTGTTATTATATATATTATAGAATTTTTATTTCACAATTAAAGCCTTTGAATGACACATAATTACACTCAAAATAATATATTAAGATTTATCTACAAAGAATGCGACTTATTCGAGAAACTCGAGATGGAGTTTGCAATGGAAGACGATAGTACTTTAATGGAAGAATACAACGATATGATGATGTCATATCATACTCTGCCCAAAGTGCTATTCAGTCCTAAAAAATCATGTATTGATGCCATTTTGGCTTATAGTAAGTCAGTTGTTGCTTAGCTCTAAAATTGGAATATTTTAAAATTTTTTAAAAGAATTAAGCACATTTCTTACAGATTTTTTTTCCAAAAGTAAATTTTTGGCCTTATCGTAGCTTAGATTTGTCTTTTCAACAATCATTTTGACACCTCGATCGACGAGTTTGTCATTTGTGAGTTGCATATCCACCATTCTATTGTCTAGTATACGACCGAGTTTTATCATCACTCCAGTACTGATCATATTTAATACTAGTTTCTGTGCTGTACCTGACTTCATTCTAGTACTTCCAGTGACATATTCCGGCCCTACCACCACTTCTATAGGATATTTTGCTTCTTTAGATAAAAGTGATGCTGGATTGCAGGATATACTTCCGGTGATAATTCCTTCAGCGTTTGCAGCTTTTAAACCATTGATAACATACGGTGTAGTTCCAGAAGCGGCAATACCTACTACGACGTCACTTTCATTAATTTCATAAGCTAATAGATCTTTCCAAGCTTGGTTTGGGTCGTCTTCTGCTCTTTCTACCGGATTGCGCAATGCGTGGTCCCCCCCAG
>JBBRJL010000382.1:0-3667 GCA_038219375.1 Chitinophagales bacterium
TAATTTTGGAAAGGAAATTCTAAAATCCTATTTTTATGGTACCATGCCAGAAAAAGAACGTACCATTTTTGAAGAAAACTTTACGGTAACCAAAGAAGTTTTGGTAGAAAAAGTGTACCGGACTTCGGGCGGAAATAGATATGTAGCTTCATTTGCTCAGTTTTTGGTATTAATAGAAGGTGCGTGGAAAACCGAATTAATGAAAAAACTGTTTAGAGAGTTTATACACCTTCGTATATTATCATACCCTGAACATAAAACACATAAAATAACATTTGTTGGTTCCATCGCACATTACCATCGTCAGTATTTAGAAGAAGTGCTAGCAGAATATGGATTGACAGCAGATGACGTCATCCAACAACCAATATATAAATTAATAGATTTTCATTTAAAAAAACAGCATAAATGAGTAGTATCAAAAGAATCGCAGTGTTAACATCAGGTGGAGATGCTCCAGGTATGAATGCCGCAGTGAGAGCAGTAGTGAGAACCGCCGTTTACCACGACCTTCATGTTTATGGAATTTATCGAGGTTACGACGGTATGGTCAAAGGAGATATAAAAAGACTAGAAGTGGGCGATGTTGCCAATATTATTCAGCGAGGTGGTACCGTATTAAAAACTGCAAGAAGTGAAGCTTTCAGAACAGTCGAAGGTCGTAAACAAGCCTATGATTCCCTTATCGCACATGATATAGACGGTGTAGTAGTGATAGGAGGAGATGGAACGTACACTGGAGCTGAAGTTTTCAGCAAAGAGTATAATATACCTTTCGTAGGATTACCTGGTACGATAGATAATGATATTTATGGTACAGATTATACTATCGGATTTGATACTGCCATTAACACAGCGATAGAAGCCGTGGACAAAATAAGAGATACCGCAGATTCGCACAATAGATTATTTTTTGTAGAAGTGATGGGTCGTCATGCAGGATTTATCGCATTACATACTGGGATAGGTAGTGGAGCTGGAGCCATTTTCCTCCCTGAAACAGATACGTCTATAGATGAATTATCTGATATCCTGCGCAAATCAGCCAAAAGACAAAAGTTATTCAATCTAGTGATTGTAGCTGAAGGTAATCAGAATGGTGATGCTAATTCGATTGCTAAACTAATCAAAGATGGCAATCCAGAATATGATGTAAAAGTCACGATAATAGGTCACCTCCAAAGAGGTGGCTCACCCACTGCGATGGATCGGGTACTTGCTAGTAGAATGGGCCACTCAGCAGTGCAAACGTTGCTAAGAGGTGAAGGTGGTGTAGCTTTGGGAATCATCAATGACAAGATCACTTTTACAACGTTTAAAGACGCCATTTCTAAAACAAAGATGTTAAATAAAGACTTGGTAAGAATGGCCGAAATATTGGCTATGTAATGGGGATCACTATGATATATACCCCATTTCCGTCAAAAGAATTAGCTTCGGAAATTATTCAGGTTTTAATATCCGAAAAACTAATCGCTTGTGGCAATATCATCCCATCTGAAAGTATGTACATGTGGCTTGGACAGTTGACATCTGAAGATGAATATATTGGTATCATGAAGACGTTACCAGAAAAAATAGAAAGTTTAAAAAACAGAATATTATCCCTACATCCGTATGATATACCTGCCATCCTAAGTTGGCAAGTAGATGCCAATGAATCCTATTATAAATGGATCGAAAGTGTGGTTTCTTGATTTTTAGATTTTATAATCAATTGGTTTTTGAAGGCTGATTTACCTTATTCGGTTTTGTAGCTGATCTGGTCAACTTACTCTGTATATTATTGTCTTTGTAGATATACTTTCCTATCAAGATAATCATCTCATTTGCATTTTTTGTTTCAAACTCTTGTGGTTTTACTTTGGGGTTATTGTCAACCATCAATAGGTGATTTTCGTCAAAATTATAAAAGTACCTACCACTACCATTTTTCACATCATATTTACCATACTCATAAGTAAGATCATCTTTGAAATCCAACCATTCTCCCGCAATAGAATCTCCTACCCTCATAGCAGAGCCCATGACGACTGCATCAAATATGTAGACATCCTTTTCTAGTAAGGTTACCACTTTGTTGCTTGATTCTATTTGTCTATGGTCGAGAATCTTAATGGCCTCAGCACGCATAGTCTGTACCTCCGCATCAGCTACTTCACCTTGATTGAGCAAAAGATAGGTCTCCATGGGCGTATTTCCATTCGAATTGGTATTTGTATCACTATTATTCTGTTTACAAGAAATGATAACAAACGTGAGAAATATAAGGCTTTGAATTTTCATATCTTCTTATTTATTGAGTATTTTGCGCACTTTAAAAATACAAAGGTAATGCTTGATAAGTTTTTATCATATATTAATCAAGAAAAATTATTTTCGACCACGGATAAAATTCTCTTGGCAGTGTCAGGGGGAATGGATTCTATGGCGATGCTACATCTATTCAGATTGTCCAGTTTACCCATAGGAGTCGCCCACATCAACCACAATCTGAGAGGAAATGAATCAAAAGATGATGAAAATTTCATTAAAAAGTATTGTGAAATACATCAAATCAACTATTATGTAGACTCCATAGACCCGTCATCCTTCGATGGTCAAAACATGCATGACATTGCTCGAAAACACAGGTATGCATTTTTTGATAGAATCGCTCTAGAACATAATTACAACTTTGTAGCTACTGCACATCACCAAGACGATGTAGTCGAAACTTTTATGATGAATATAATGAGAGGTACAGGGTTAAATGGACTAATGAGCATCCCAAATAAAAGGCAAAACATAGTGAGACCCTTGCTTTTTGCATCTCGTAGCGAAATTGATTCCTTTGTAAAAATACAAAACATTTCTTACAGAGAAGATAGTTCTAATAGTTCAGATAAGTATCTTCGCAACAAACTGAGACACCATATTTTACCTGCCATTTACGAGTTAGATTCACGTGCTGTACTAGGTATTCCACATACCATATCAAATATTAAGTCGTCGTTTGAATTACTGATCGAACTCATGGAAATAGTTAAAAAAGATGTGGTACACTACCAAAATGATGGGATCATTATCGATCTAGCAGAAATCAAAAATCTCCACAACGCAACTTCCTTCCTATTCCAAATCATTCAAGAATATGGTTACAACTACCATCAATGTTCAGATATCTTATCAGCGCACGACCGAAACAGCAGTATCTTTTTGACCAATAAATACGAAGCTCTGCTAGACAGAAAGAAGCTCCACATCCGAACTATCCAAACAAAAACCGATGACACCTTGATATATCAGCTTGATATTAATAATGAGGTAGTGATAGGTAGTAAAAGGATAAAGCTAGAAATTTTAGATTCTCATGATATGACATTTGATGCAGACAATTCTCTCCAATGCATCTGCATTGACCACCTTACCTTACCCTTCACTATCAGAAAATGGCAAGCAGGCGATAGTTTTGCACCTTTAGGTATGTCAGGTAAAAAACAAAAAGTAAAAGATTTTTTGACCAATATCAAATTATCCCTTTACGAAAAATCCAATGTGGTTGTCGTCTTGTCTGGAGAAAAAATCATTGCAATACCAGGATATCGGATTGCTGAGGATGTAAAAATCACACCAGAAAGCATACGAATAGCCAAAATAACGATCAAAGATTGTAAATAGGTATTTC
>JBBRJL010000383.1:0-3658 GCA_038219375.1 Chitinophagales bacterium
TATCGTCATTGGCATAACCACCAAACCGAATGACTGCAACATATTCTTCTACAGTGGATTTAATGGAAATAGTTGAATCATTGGGTTTGGGCAAATCCTCTTTAATATAACTTGATGGCATCACAAAACTCATAGACGATAAGGAATCATTAATGTCCATGTGCACAGGTGATGTCATGGATATGCTTTTATTGGCTTCGTTGCCTCCAAAAATATAGGATGCCAGTTTTCTAAATCCGGATGATGACAATTCTTTATACGTTTTTACATCCATCGAGATGGTTGCCATAATAGCTGAAGGATATAGCCGTATCTCAAAATCTTTTTCGGTTTTAATAATTCGATATGGTTGAGTTTCTGTTTTTGCCATGGTAAAATATATTTGTGAAATGATGACTAAAGTCGTTAAAATAGCTATTACAATTAAAATTACTTTCATTTTTGATTATTTAAGCACCGTTACAAAATCACTCATTGGCTCTCTTACTTTTTTGAGTTTTACTAACCAATCCTTTTTTTCATCTCTGTATCCCAATGCTAACATAGCTGTACTCTTCAACCCTTGTTTTTTTAATTCAAGTAATTCGTCAAGCGCTTCAGCATTGAATCCTTCCATTGGTGTGGCATCTATTTGCTCATTGGCTGCTGCAATCGTTGCATAGCCTAATCCTATGTAAGATTGTTTTGCTGCATGGATAAAATGCTGCTCAGGTGTTTGTTTTTCAAATAAGCCCAACAACATTTTTCTGTATCCGTCGGTGGTCGAATCTGGCATGCGTCGCTGTTTGTTCACATAGGCGAAATGTTGATTTACTTTTTCTTCCGTATAACTATTCCAAGCTGCAAATACCATCAAATGCGATGATTGTTCAATGACAGGTTGGTTATGGGCGATAGGGAATATTTTTGTTTTTAACTCTTTATTGCTGATTAAAATAATGTGAAAAGGCTGCAATCCTGATGATGTGGGACACAGTAATGTGGCATTTAGAATTTTGTTGATTGTTTCTTCGGGTAAAATCTTACCCGTCATTGCTTTGGTTGCGTAGCGCCAGTTTAATATTTCTAACAGATTCATTTTTAAATTATTTACTTTTTAAGAAAGAATACTTTTATCAAAAAATAACTTAAATCCCAAAAAGTTCAATTGGGCAAAACTTGATACTTTCAAAATTTATTTCATCCATGATTTATGGAATGTGTTAGTCTTTTTTCCTTTGGGTATTTCCCCTTGAATTACTATTATTAGTACCACCTCGACTTTGGTACAATTTGGGTTGTCGCATATTAGGTGTCACTTTTACAGGCTGTCCTATATTTTTACCTGAGTAATTAGGATTTTGCGGTGGCCTAGTAGTGGTCTGTTTTCGATCTGCATTATTTTGGTTAAAATTTTCATTTGGTTTAGGTGATATATTTTGACGCTGGCTACCATCTCTTGTAAAGACTGGCTTGTTTATATTTTCATTAAATCCGCGTGCACCGTAATATTTATTATCCTGATATTCAGAACGATAGTAATACCTTGGATAGTGGTAGGTATAATTTTGATGGTGCAGCCAAGGTTCGTAAACATTACTATTTAAAGCAACACAAAAACCGGTATTTAAATTATAATAACTGTACATAGGTGGTAACGAGCTGGAAAAAACCCACTGTCCATTATCCATGTACACGAAATCTTGGTAAGATAAATCATAATATGACTGGATATCTGGCAAATAATAATATCGCACACCTGTATAATATGGCGGTGCCCATGAAGGATTTGAATACTGTATTTCGTTTGTTGCAGGATAACTGCTACTACAACTTGATATTCCTACCAACATCATTACAATTATAGCTATATTGCTTATATATTTAAATCTGTTCATTATTGTATTTTCATTATTTACGTGAGCATTAATAATATCTTTCAAATCAATTTTGCCTGAGTCAAGATAAACAAGTTCATATATTGCGTTTTTATTTTATATCTGTTTTGTGATCTGAAGCTTTGTGAGATCAAACCCTTTTTCTAATAACCGATTTTTAATTTGTTGATAAACAATGTCATCCATCTTTGACGTTCGGGATAGTATCCACAAATATTTTTTATTGGGTTCGCTCACAACAGCATAACTGTAATCATCTGCCAAATCAATGATCCAATAATTTCCTTTAAATGGCCAAAAAAACTGAATCTTTAATTTTGCATTACCCGAATTCTCAACCACAAATGCCTTGCCTTTGATGTAAGAATGTTTGCCATTTACGGAATCCTTATTGCACCTGTTTTCAACAATCAAGTATTCTTTATCCGTAGCCGTATATTCTGCGGTAGTACAAGTACAATCTTTCTGAAAACGATTTGGGTAAGCCGCAATCTCATACCATTTGCCAGCATATCTATTTAAGTCTACGTTGGCAACAGTTTGCATTGTTTGGGAATTTGCGGCACTCATATATACTAAACTTACTAAAAGGATGGAAAAATATTTCATTGAATTATTATATTTTTTAGTGAAAAATATTCAAAATTTGATTAAGATAAGTTCTGAGCATTATTTCTTGTTTGGTTTAATTCTTTTGGTTTCATTACAGGTGTATAAAGTAAGACATTTATACCAATGATGATAAAGAGTACTCCAAAACCTTCTATGGCTAATGTTTCATTCACACCTCGGTAAAACATAGTAACAATAATACCAATACCAACTAATAGTGCAAGAAAAACCCTGATAAGAACGATTTTATTGATCACACCTCTATCTAAATTAAAAAGCCAGTTGCAAAAGGCAATTTCTGAAAATGTATAAAAAATAAATAAAAATAATGTGAAGGTTTTCAAAGACTCTAATGTGTCCGCAAAAAACAAGACCGACACACCATAGACCATCATTGATAGTACATGTATTTCATGATACGAAAACTCAACTTGTTTCCTAAATCGTGATAGAGCTTCAAAAAAGGCAACTATGGCACCAAAAGTTAAGGCAATTCCTATGGAGTATTTTATCATATCAAAGGTGTAAGACTTTGAAAACAGAAGAAATATACCCTCAATGATTATGATTGCACCATATAAATAAATAGGACTCTTTTTCATTATTAAAATATTTATTATTATTTGTCGAGAATGGCTTTATGTTCAAGATACTGTTCCTGCGTAATTTTCCCCGAAGCAAACCGCTTTAGCAAAATATCTAATGGCGTGTCTTTCCTTCTTCATTGACCATGCATTAACATTTGCCATTTGATAACGTTTTACACCCATATTTGTAATTCTGATATACTTTTCACTTCAATTATTTTAAGTAATTAATAAGGTATAACAACAGGGCAAAGGTGTAGCAATTCTAAAGTATTGGCCTTACGTAACTATGGAAAGAAGTTACATAATTCATAGTTTTGGCTTATGAAAGGATGGCTGTGGAGAGAATAGAGTGCTCGAAGAAAGACTTGCGGTGCTCTAAGGGAAATCATGCAGTGGCCTGCAGGATGATACCCAACTTGCTGAAGCGAGATCGTTGGTGACGAATGAACGTCTATAGGTGGCGTAATATATTTTCTACTAGTAACGAATTACTATACTCTGACGGTCTGCAGTTGTTTTTCTTAGATGAGCTCAAGTGAATATCTAATTTCTAATACTCAATAATAAACTTCCCACAGG
>JBBRJL010000384.1:0-3649 GCA_038219375.1 Chitinophagales bacterium
CACTTTGACCTAAGCCTGCTTTGTGGACGTGTGCTGCTGCAATAGGACCCGTAGGATTATCTACTAGTAATGCATAACTCAAATTAGTAAGGTCTGAAGATATTGAACCTATAGCTAGACCAATGGCATCATTCGTTGCTGCTGGCACTTCTTGGTTACCATCCATCCATGTATCAAAGTATATACCTTCTACAGCATTCAATTGACCACGAATCTCTCCATCTGGGTATGCTTCAGTATGGATATTTACATAGATGTCTCCATTTCTCAGAGCATCAATATAACTACCTGCGTTTAATTTTACAATAACGGTATTTCCCACTACAAAATCCTCAAGATTCTGAACTACAGGTCCTGTTGTACCCGGAGCACCATTGTGTAAATGAAACCCTGTGATTGGTCCCGATAGATTGGTCGCAAGGATATTTAATTCCAATACATTAGTATTTGCTGTGTAGATAGCACTTGCTAACCCCAAAGCTTGTGTATTGACAAAGGGTACTTCTCCACTTCCATCAAGTATAGCAGAATAAGTTTCGCTCGATTCCAATGCTAGTTGACCTCTCAACTCACCATTTGGATTATTGGCCGTGTGTACATTAACATAATAATCACCATTTAATAATGCTGCAACATCAGCTTTCGAAACAGCAAAAGTTGATGTGCATCTTCCTGCCACAAAATTTGAGGTAAAATTAAATAATACAGGACCATTTTCACCAGCCACACCATTGTGAATGTGTAAGCCTGTGAATGCAGATGAAAGATTTGACACTGTCACATTGAGTGTTGCCGCTGTATAGGTTGCATTAAATGTAATCGTAGCGACTCCAATGGCATCCGTGACAACAGCTGGCACCTCATTGCTGCCTAATAATCTAGATGCTACCAAGATATCATCAGAAAAATTAGGATCGAATACCAATATTTCTGGTTGGATTACTTCTTTTACCGATTTGTTACTCAAGTATATTGCGGAAGCTCCTGCAAATACTTCATTAAATACAGGTGAAGCGTCCCCTGATGAAGTTGGCATATCAAATCCAAGTACTCTACCCCCATCTTTGGCTCTTTCTGCGATGTAAACCCTATCGTATTGTCTATCATATGCAACATCCACAGGGTTTCCCAATAAAGATGCAGGACCTTCTACGATAATTTGTTCTGCTATTGTGATCACATTGTCAGAAGCTTTTGTATTATAATTACGAATAACAGTAAATGCGCCATCTGTAGACGATGATGCTGCTGCTACATCTGTCAATATCATAATATCACGTTCGCTTTCATAAGTGATACCATGAGTTCGTACCATACTTTCGATAAATACTACTTGGTTTGGTGTTATGGTACCTGCTGGCAAATCGAAGAAATTATCAAATCTCAGTACTCTATCTGATAAGTCTTCGACCGCATATAAGGTATTTTTATCTAAATGAATACCCCAAAGAGCTTGACTTACATCATAGACTTTATCTAAAGTAATTGCTGTAGGACTAATGGTATATATAAAAAATTTGTTTACACTGCCATTGGACGGATCTGCATCTTGAACGACCACCAATTTATTCCCACGTACTGCAATCTCTCTACCATTCGTAAAGTCTGATGTAGATTTGGCAATCAATGTAGGAGATAGGTTAAGGTCAAGATTTTCTCTTACTTTGCCGAAAGCATAAACCGCATTATTAGTTCTATCTAGTTGATAAACGACATCTTTCGCTTTGTCATAATGAATACCATCTGCGTCAGCTCCTACCACATTAAACGTTCTCAATGATGAAGTATTATCTTCTGCAAAATTGAAAACGCCCACTTTACCAGATGTATTAGATGATACATAAACTTGATAAGCTGGATCTTCAATATAGTCAGGATTTACTACTTCTCCACTACAATCACCTGTTCCACTGAATGGCATTGCCAAATATGGAAATGACGTTTGGAAAGGTCTGTCATTTTTTTCAACGCCAGTTGTATAAGTCAATACATTAAGCAATTGTTGCGTAACAGGACTCTCTGATGTCGAAGGATCATAATCATCATACCAAAGACCTATTGCTGCTAATACTACACCTCCAACTGCTTGCAACTCGATTCTAGTCACATCATCTTCTAGTCTTCTGCCATTAGGAAAACCATCCATATTGGGTATAAACTCTAAGTCAGTCGTTGTATTGAACGGAGCTACTGTAAGACCGATAGCTGCAGCTTGGATTAATCCTAAAGAACTGAAATTAGGATCATCTCTTGGAGTAACGGGTACTGCCATATTGAGTCTCAACATATCACCACCATTTGGTAGGAAGTTATTTACAAATGGCTTGCCAGCTGCAAGTGGATTGCCATTTTTTCCTGTTGCCAATTGGTACGGGATTACATTTGGAACTCCTGTATGGAAAGCAGGCCAAAGATCTACCGATCTAGGCATCCCTGGACCAGGCAATAATAATGTACCGAAAACAGCGTCATCCAAAGCAGTACCGTTTAATATTGCATTACCTTTAAGATCATAAAGACCATTTGCACCATTTGTAAAGTCAAAAGCAAATAATGATTTTTTCTGGATACGCAAAGGAGCGAAAGCAGGAACTGCACCACCAAAAAGATCATCATCCATATATAGTGCCAATTCTGGATTGAAAAAGTATTTATCAAGGATAGTATCAGATATCTCATCATAAGGCGTGATACTATTCCAATAATCTTTATCCCCAATCGGAATCACTGCTTCATTTGTCAAAGGCATACCAAGTCTTGAAACCTGAACCCAATCTCCTGAATAAGTAGGATCACCAGTGCTACTCAACGTTGTCACTGATTGTCTGCTTGCGGATGCCCACACACCGATAACATAATCTGAATCCAGAATATTAGTAGGTGTAGAAGGCGCACCATCTTTTAAGAGTGTAGCGATAGGAACTTGAATAGCGATAGCGCTTACATTCATACAAGCTAAACCATCTACAGGTTTGCCCCCTTGTCTCGGTGCATCACCTAGATCAAATATACCTCCTAGGTCTACAAAAAACGGATCGTCTGTAGGACCTGCAAATATCTTTTCGCCAGTCGTAGCTGTAGTTATAGCATTCTGAAAAAGAGCACCATAAGTGGTATTCAATCCAGCACCGCCTGTGATAGATCTATCTCCGATATTATTTGGTGGTACTACGCCATTTTGTACAATAGTTGAAAAACTCAAACCACCATTAATACTTCTTTCCAGTCTATAAGTGGTTTTCTGATTTTGTTTGCCCAATCTAATATTAAAAAAAGTCGTAGGGTCCTCATTTACTATATCAAAAGTAAATCTGTACACAATCTCGTCACCAGGTTTGGTCGCATCATTGTCTACGTGCACTTCATATCTTATGT
Source organism: Chitinophagales bacterium (assembly GCA_038219375.1). Classification (GTDB taxonomy): domain Bacteria; phylum Bacteroidota; class Bacteroidia; order Chitinophagales; family Saprospiraceae; genus OLB9. The sequence continues at coordinate 3,376 of JBBRJL010000384.1, forward strand.
TCTTACCAAAAGAATAATAATTGGGGCCTCCGTGTGGTAACTGCATTGGTACATAAGTAGCAATAAGTGTCACGGTATTAGGATCATCGGGACTGCGAAATGCATAAACATCTACGTTGTCAGCTAATGGATCACTTGAAATCAAGGGTGCCTCTCTGTGGCTCGATGCCAATAACGAATTGGATAGTACCAGCAAAAAAATTAGAGAAAGCACAGATACTATAAAATTACTTTTAAGTGTCATGTTTATATTATTTTATAATGATTTAATTAT
>JBBRJL010000385.1:0-3637 GCA_038219375.1 Chitinophagales bacterium
GAGATAAATTTTCCTGATGAATTAACCACATATGATGGACAAAAGATAAAAGAATGGTACAATGGCTACCGGTGGGACATAGATGGTAATTCTATTTACAATCCATTTTCGTTGCTTAAATTTTTTGCTGATGAAGGAAAATTCTTCAATCATTGGTTTAACACAGGTACTCCTACTTTTTTGATTGAGATCAGCAAACAAAGGAAGATGTACGATCTTGAAAACATAAGTAGCCAATCTTTTTTATTGTCAAGTTTTGATATTGATAATCTAGAACCTGTTCCAATCATGTTTCAAACTGGTTACCTAACCATAGTTGGTTATGATCCTTTATTTGATAGCTACATCCTCAATTATCCTAATCATGAGGTAAAATCTGCATATCTTCGATATCTGACAAAAGCATTTTCACATGCTAATTTTGATGAAATACAGTCTTTGCCATCGGATTTGATTAATGCATTAAAAAGCCATAATACACTAAAACTAGAAGAAGCAATAAATAGCTCGTTTTCGCATATACCATATCCACTTTGGCAAAGGGAAAACGAACATTTCTATCATGCTATCATCCACTTACTATTCAGTCTGCTCGGTGTATATATCCACAGCGAAGTACATACTAAAGATGGACGAGCTGATGCCATCATCCTACATGAAGATCACGTGTATTGCCTAGAGTTCAAACTCGACAAATCAGCAGAGGCTGCCGTACAACAAGTCAAAGACAAAGGATATCTCCAAGCATACCGCAATAAAGCAAGCCACTTCCACATCATTAGCATCAACTTCGACAGTGAAAAAAGGAAAGTGGATGGTTTAATTTGGGAGGAGAATTGATTGATTTGAGTAATAAAAATTCCTTATCTTTGCCTCATGGCAATACAGAAATATCCGGTAGGTCTTCAGGATTTTGGTGGAATCCGAAAAAATGGTTTCGTATATGTGGACAAAACACCACATATACATAAGTTACTCACAAGCTATAAATACTATTTTTTATCTAGGCCACGCCGATTTGGGAAGTCTCTACTCATCAGTACATTAGAGTGTGTCTTTAAAGGACAAAAAGATCTTTTCGAAGGTCTTTATATTTACGACAAATGGGATTTTGATGCGTATCCGATTATTAGGATTTCGTTTTCGAATATTGGATATCAAACCAAAGGACTGCTTAAAGCAATTGGAGATGTTTTGGATGAAATCTCTAAGCAAAATGACATCTTATTATCTTCCGAAAAATATGATATTGCAAACAGTTTTGATGAGTTGATAAAATCTTTGAATAAAAAATATAATAAAGGTGTCGTAGTCCTCATAGATGAATACGACAAACCCATCATTGACTATCTTGACAAAGAAAACATCCACAAAGCTCATGAAAATCGTGGTGTCATGAAGACGTTTTACTCCATACTCAAAGATGCAGACCCACATCTCAAGCTCGTATTCATCACAGGTGTAAGTAAGTTTAGTCAGGTAAGTATTTTTCCGGACTTGAATAATTTGTATGACATCACTATGAATCTTGAGTATAATACTATTTGTGGATTGTCACAAAAAGAAGTAGAAGTATATTTTCCTCAAGAAATATCATTGTACGATGGAGAAAAAATGAAAAAATGGTACAATGGATATAGATGGGACGCGGATGGAGAGTCCGTTTATAATCCATTTTCACTGCTGAGTTTTTTTAGTGATAAAGGTAGATTCAAAAATTATTGGTACGCTACTGGTACACCTACCTTCCTAATGGTACTTAGTGAAGAATTAGGTCTATATGAAATGAAAAACATCATGGCTTCTGATGCTGTTTTATCGTCGTATGATCCAGAAAAACTCCAACTGATACCACTACTTTTTCAGACGGGATATCTTACCATCAGCAATTATGATCCAATGCTCCATGTGTACCATTTGGATTTCCCCAATCAAGAAGTCCGGAGTGCTTATAATGAAGGGCTTTTAGAAATATTTACGCATTATTCAGAGCCGCAAGTGCCCTATACCATGACGTATCTATTGGCTTCGCTAAAGGAGAAGAATCCAGCCTTATTGGAAAAAACGATCAACGAAATATTTGTTCATATCCCGTACGATAAGTGGAGAGATAGGACTGAAAATTTCTATCACGGTATCATCCACTTACTATTCAGTCTACTAGGTGTATTTATCCACAGCGAAGTGCATACTAAAGATGGACGAGCTGATGCCATCATCCTACACGAAGATCACGTCTATTGCCTAGAGTTCAAACTCGACAAATCAGCAGAGGCTGCCGTACAACAAGTCAAAGACAAAGGATATCTCGAAGCATACCGCAATAAAGCAAGCCACTTCCACATCATTGGCATCAACTTCGACAGTGAAAAAAGGAAAGTGGTTGGTTTAATTTGGGAGGAGAATTGATTGATTTGAATAATAAAAATTCCATCGATCGTCGCAATTTGCAATTGCGATGCTCTAAATAAAGGATAAGTAATTCGTCTACCACAAAAGCCATACAAAATAAAAAGTCGTCTACCATTTTAGTTTGGAGTACAGCGGTAGGTAATCGCTAAAAGCAAAGTGTAATTGATAAAAACAATGATAAAATTGAAACGCTAAGGAATCGTTATGAAATAAAGTGTCGAAATATGACGTCGTTATTTTTTTTATTTTTCAAGGCGCAAATGAGGAGAATAGCAGTAGCTACTTGACTAATTTGCAACGAAGAAGAATGATAAAAGAACAAGCCAAAATGTATAGGTTATTTCTTTACAATTCCTAAATTCGAAAATACGTCTATATTTGCATCAGAAATTTCATTCAAATATAAATCTACATCCTTATGGTTAATATTTTAAAATACCTGGCTGCAGCTTTTTTGATGGTGGTCATCCACTCTTCATGTTCAAAACCTATTTTGACACCCAAAAACAGACGAACAGTCATGGAAATTACAAATCAAGGTGGCCAAACATACACAAAACCTGAACCGTGGCTAGGATTTAGGGGTTTGGTTTAAAACTTATCCCAAATAAGTAGCCGCAAGATAAAAAAGGATGGCTCCAAAGTATTTCTAAGACTATATTTCAGACCTTCTTTTCCAATAAATAATTTCATGGCACAATAATTGGACATCTTTGAGTTATATTTCTCTACTATCAGGTCACTTTATTGAAAAACAAATAACAATGTCATGAATTTTAGCAAGTTACCTTCCATTATAAAATTAATCTTACTCCGAATCATTGAAGAAATCGAGCTTCGTATCAATGCCAAACGCAGTGTAGATGGTGATGAAGCCAATTTTGCTAGTTCCGTCTACACATCACTAAAATTTATTGTTCTTGACCAAGTAGATGTCATCGTGGATGATGTAGTCGGTTATGCAAAAAAACAAGTCAACGAACTAGCCACACTAATTGCTCAAAAAACATCCGTAATCCTAGCTTCTTTGGTTTATGTATTTATCATCTTAGGCTTGATATTTACTGTATTTACGCTTTTTGCTATTACATTATCATTATATTTGGGCGTATTACTGGGAAAACCATACTTTGGATTTTTAATCACAGGCTGTATCTCTTTACTATTGTGCATTATTGTCTATATGAGAGGCCATAAGACCATCTCCGAAAGAATCAAAAATCAC
>JBBRJL010000386.1:0-3629 GCA_038219375.1 Chitinophagales bacterium
CTAGATTATTAACGGAAGGAATATCTTATGAAGGCTATAGTTCAATAGGTCGAGTAGTCAATTCATCCGCTGTGCGTGGTTCTGGCCAAGGGAAAATATTGATGGAGTATTCCATTGGCAAAATTAAGGATTTGTATCAGGGACTACCTATCAAGATAGGGGCTCAATCGTACTTAAAAAAGTTTTATGAGTCCTTAGGATTTGTAGATCAGGGAATCGACTACCTAGAAGATGGCATCCCGCATTTGATCATGGTATGGAAAGAGTGAGCAGTGGTCTAGTTTTTTATGCTTCAGTGGAATTATTAAATCCCATTTTCACTACAATAAATTAGTATAAAACAATAGTTGGTACAATAATTGCGATTACCTACTCGTACAAAATAAAAAAGCCCCCTGCTTTCAGAAGGCTCTTTTTCTTCGCTAAAGATTTTTTTTCATTCTAAATGAAAAGAATATCAATCGGAAACTAAGGCGTTTCCTAATAATTAGAGCCAATAAGTACTAGTTTCGCTGCATGAAAAAATACAAATTTAAATAATTTTATTTTATATATATGTATATTGCTGATTTAGTGAGCATTGAAATTTTAAATATTTTACTCAAAGTAAATTATTTTTAAAAATAATCAATTTTAAATCGTCCTTACGGCTAATTCGCTTAATTTTGCATGATATTTAATAAAAATCTAAAAGGGAGAATAATGAGAATCTTAGTCAATGATGGTATAGAGCCCATCGGCAAACAATTATTGGAAGAAGCAGGGTACGAAGTAGACATGAACAAAATTAATCAGGAAGATTTACCATCTAGACTGAACGAATATGATGCCATATGCGTCAGAAGTGCTACTAAAGTCAGAAAAGAATTGATCGATGCTTGTCCTAATTTGAAAGCGATAGGCAGAGGTGGTGTAGGTCTAGACAATATCGACGTAGATTATGCCAAATCCAAAGGTATAGCTGTCATCAACACACCAGCAGCATCATCTAGGTCAGTTGGTGAATTGGCTATGGCGCATATGTTGAGTTTGTCTAGATTCTTGTATCAATCCAATAGACAGATGCCTGTAGATGGTGATACAAAATTTAATGATCTCAAAAAAGCATATGCTAAAGGCGCTGAACTAGAAGGCAAAACCTTAGGTATCATAGGTTGTGGCCGTATCGGTCAGGAAGCAGCAAGAGTCGGACTAGGTATGGGTATGAATATCCTCGCAGTAGATCCATATGTATCTGAAGTAACCCTAGCAGTAGGGCCGACTGCACTAGGCTTCAAGGTAACTGTAAAAACAGTGGCAATGGACGATATGCTTGCAGACGCAGATTATATTTCACTACATATACCATCCTTAGGGAAGGAGATACTTGGCAAAGAAGAATTTGCTAAGATGAAAGATGGTGTCATTGTGGTCAACTGTAGCCGTGGAGGTACGATAGACGAAGATGCGCTTCTAGAAGCATTGTCATCAGGTAAGGTAGCTGCAGCAGGTCTCGATGTCTTTGACAATGAGCCTACACCGCGCAAAGATTTACTTACACATCCGAGGATATCATTGACGCCACACATAGGAGCATCTACAGAAGAAGCCCAAAACAAAATAGGAGAGGAGTTGGCACAAAAGCTGATTGCTGCTTTGAATGGGTAAATTTAGTGAATTGATAATAGCTGGAGTAATTAGTTGCGAATTTGTTGATTTGGTAAATTGCTTAATTGCTTAATTGCCGACTTGTTGTATGTGTCACATAGTTAAAATATAAAAATGAAATACTCTCTTATCTTAGTGTCAATAATTTTATTGTTAGTCTCTTGTCGACAGCAAAATGTGCAGTCCATAGCTGACATATCTCAAACCCAAGACACGCTGTCGCCTAACGAAGCAGACCAACCTTCCGATAGCGCCAGCGAAATAGATACTACCGATGCTAAAGCGTGGATCACAGAAGTCATAGAAAACCATCTCAACGAAGGAGGTTATGCCATGGAAGATATATGTACGCCCAAATATTTTGAGTATAAAACGGATGCCACAGAGACTGGATATGATGGAGGTATGACGGAAAATGATTTTAAGAAAAAATGGGCTTCAAGATATGATGTCAAACATGCAGGAATTGGTACGGCATTTCTGATTTCTGGACAGGACAATGGTAAAGTGAAAGTCACCCAGTGCAAATTGAAATCCCCAAATATCTTCAGTGTCATCATCAGTGACCCAGATATGAATATGAAATATCATCGAGATATCAAAATCATTCCCATTGGAAAAGCCTATCAGATAGACGACATAGTAGAGTTTGACTGATGCTGTTACGGTTTTAATTATGTCTAAGCATATTCCATGCAAGAGTGTGTTTTACTATTGAATGTAAATAGTAAGATATCAAAGTAACATACTTCGGATGTTATAATAGAAAATAATTAACAAAAATTGGGTTTTAGTGGAAATTAATTGTCCAAAAATAGTTTTAAATGTTGTGATGATTGAAAAGAAGTGGCATCGTCCATCCAAAAGAAGCGACATTTCTCCATGAAGTAGCCGGCCATATCCAATATGAAAGATCTATACTTGATAGTCTTTTGACTAATAAATCTCCCTATAATCAGCTGTAAGTGCCATAAAAATACCACTTACCGCTGCTATCTCCTTTTTTATGGCTTTCTAAAAAGACTTTCTAAGGTCAATACGCTCGTTAAGCTTTGCATCCTTGCTAAGTTTGCATTAGTTGATACGTCTCGTATCTTTCTGCAATATCTCAAACTTGCGCTCATTATTGCAACATTCACTGTACACCTTAAACAACTGCTTGATTTATCGACCACTTGAAAAATATCTATCATAATTAATAATCTATACCATAATTTTACAATCTTAATCACTTGTATATCAGAGAATTATTGATATTATAGATTGATAAGAAATCGATGTGACTTATAGTCCGTTGCCTTATAGTCCACTATTCATTAATTTTACGGATTAACTAATTTTTTATGACTGACATTCGCTTGCGTGTAGGCACACGCATTAAAGAATTACGTAACCATCTTAAGATATCGCAAGAACAATTAGGCTTTAAGTCAGAATTGGATCGTACATATATTACCAGTGTAGAAGCTGGAAAAAGGAATATATCCGTGGTGGCTTTGGAGAAAATTATTAGAGGTTTAGAAACGGATTATATTAGTTTTTTTAATGATGAAAGTTTTAGGAATGAAAATTAAAGAAACAATCTCAATAGAAGATTTTGGCGACTCAAAATACAAAATTAGAATTGTGGAGCCAGCCGAAAATCGACGAGCAGTAATTACAGATGGAGTTATTGCTAGATGTATTTAAACGTTAAATTGAGGAGTTCTTTTTTTGAAAAATAATAATTGATTTGATTTTCAACTTAAAAAATAAACAAAGCATAATTGAGTATGTCAAGAGATAATTGGAATAGGGAACAGTTAATTGTTGCTTTAAATCTTTATTGGAAAATTCCATATAATAAAATTAGCGGTAGTTCAAATTCTGTAATAAAAAAAATCGCAGCAATTATTGATAGAACGCCAGCTGCATTGGCATATAAGTTAATGAATTTCACCAGTCTTGATGAAGAAAAACAAAAAAAAGGGAACAAAGGGAAA